>JBNMHH010000021.1:0-13415 GCA_050872665.1 Helicobacteraceae bacterium | reverse complement strand
GCGATAATAGTGGTATTTTTGTCCGCCTTTATAGAGCGGATAAAGTCATCTTTATTGCTGTAATCCCACCACCACGAGTAGTTATTTTGATAGATTATATATTCTAATTTGCGATTTTTGATGAAATTTTCTTTCTCGTCCAAAAGCACGACATTAAGATTTAGCGAATCGCCACTTTGCACATAGCGCGTAGTGGGATTTTTTATCCCCACAAAGCTATCAAACTTTTTTAGTGCTACGAATTTGCGTTGCGTAACGGCGCGTCCGTTGTTTTCAAGGACTTGCGCTGTGATTTGCATTGTAAGATTTTTGTTTGCCTTTGCAAAGTCGCTTATATCAATGCTATTTTCGACAAATCCGCTTTCATTTAGCTTACCATTTAGATTTTTGCCACCAAAATATGTCTCCTTGCCTAAACTCTCAAAACTCCAATCTTTGTATTTTTTGGGGCTAAATTTTTGTGGGCGTATATCGGCGTTGATATTCCACTCCAAGCCACTTGCAGGTGCGCCGAAAAGATAATCGCTTTGCAGAGAAAATTTTAGCTCTTTTTCTTTAGTCAAATCAAGCGAATCAGCCGCGTTTATGTCTAATTTTATGCGATTTGGCACGACAGATTCGATAGCGATTTTATGCGTGAAAATATTATCGCCAATATCGACTTTGACATTATAAATGCCCGTAAATGCGTTTTTCGCGCTTTCAAATGCGTAGTAAAATACGCCATCACCACTTGATTTTAGCGCGTGATTATTTAGCACCTTTTTGCCTTGTGGATTTGTGATAGTTAGCTTTATGGGGTGATTTATCGCTTTGTCATTATTTCGCGCGATAATAGTTAGATTCACCTTTTCGCTGGGGCGATAAACGCCTCTATCAGTGTAAATAAATGCTTTTATGCCATTTTGCGCTGTGATTCCATCAGTGTCGAATCCATCATCGCTAATTTCTTGTGCGCTTAGTTTGATTAGTGCGAAATCATCGCTCTTGCCGACTTTTTTGCCTGTGATATAAGCGATATTGCTACGCGAATCTGTGTCGCCCACCTTTTGGCTAAAATTTAACTTCACATTCCCAGCAATGTCGGTGGTGGCTTTGGAAATAACTTTATTATTTTTGCTAATGCCTTGAATCTCAACCCCCGCTAATGGCGCATTATTTTTAATATCAAGTGCGGAGACGATAACTTCATCGTTGAATCTTTGCGCGATTAGCGCAATATTAGAGAAAATTAGCTGACGATAAATATTGCCTTTGTCATAGAAATAATTAGCGATTCGCCACTCCGCCATTCCGCTTGGGAAATTATAATCCACGCCGTCCTTATCAAAATGCAAACTCACCACAAAAATCCCACTCAAATCGCGCAATTTGCTTAAATCCACCGCATTTTGAATCCACTCATTTTTTGCCCCGCTAATATCAATCTCTTTTTCA
This sequence comes from Helicobacteraceae bacterium, assembly GCA_050872665.1. Taxonomy (GTDB): domain Bacteria; phylum Campylobacterota; class Campylobacteria; order Campylobacterales; family Helicobacteraceae; genus NHYM01. Next base: position 11,978 of record JBNMHH010000021.1, on the reverse strand, counting down.
AAAATAATGTCGCCGATTTTGTCAAAATCCCAAGTTGCAAAATAGCTAAAGCCCTTTTTTTGCAAACTATTATCATAAAGAAAATACGCAATATTATTCGCATAGATTTTACGCACAACCAAACGCGCTTTTTTGACATTTATACTTTTAAATGCGATTTTTTTATTCGCTGAATCAGGCAAAAACACGCCATTATTTGAAAAAACCACTTGCGGAGATTTGTCGCCAAACGCGATTTTTTGTTTAAAATTTTCTTTTAGGGCGAATCCATCGCGTGATTTTATGCCTTTTAAAATATCTATCGTGTAAGCATTTGTGCTAGAAAAATTGCCACTTAAAATTATCGTATCATTTGAAAGCGAAGTGCGGAAATCCACCGCAGGGCTAACTTTCATAAAGTTATCAATATTGCTATTTGGCATTAGTGGGGCGGAGAAGCGAATCTCAATGCTACTTTTATCGCCTATCACAGGCTTAATGTCGATAATTTTTAGGCTGTCCTCATTTGACGCCAAAATCATAACATTTTGACTTTTTTCTAACCCCAAATCTTTGGATATTGAAAGCGAAAATTTTTCATCATTTTGCGGAAAATCAATCGCATTTGACGCCACTAGCAACTCTCTATCGCTAAGATTTGTGATTTGAAGTGGGATATTATTATTGTTTGAATCTACTAGCTTTATGGCTTGAGAAAGGCTTTTCAGAGGGAGTGATTGGGAGAGGTGAATCTTTGCCTCTAATTTCATCTTTGATAAATCGCTCGAATCTTTTATAAAATCCGCGCGTTCGATTTGCGAATGCAAGGCGTCTGTGCTAAAGCGCATAGTGAAATCTTTTGCCTTAATATTTGTGCCTTGTGCTTTGTTGATTTCGTCAAAATCAAAGTTAATTGTGTAGTCAATATTGGCATTTAAGGGCGAATCAGGCAGTAACGACAGCACGGATTCGCTCTCAAAAATGTATTTGCCAAAATATTTTTTGCCATTTATGCGAATCTCGCCATTTGCCTCCAAAATCTCATTTATTTTATCGCTAACCTTTTCTTTGAAAATAATTTGTGGTTTTATGTTTGTCGGCACGATTCCTTGCGTAGATTTTGCAATCGCGCCACTATCATTACACGCCACAAAAAAGAAAATCGCAATAATCGCACTTGCGATTCCACTAATTTTACCAATGCCACCGATTCGACTAATTCCACCCCAAAAGCCCAAAAATCTCATATTTTTCCTCCAAAATGTGAAAGTAAAGTTGGCATTATATCAAATTACTAGCAATCTTTAAGCAACCACAAATTAGAATCATAAAATTATTTTTTCGCTAGATTCAATATAAAAGGGCAAAAATGTATGATTTAACCATAGCCGAAGAAGAGCTTAAAAACAAAGTCGCAACGGACTTTTTTGGCGATTTTGACAGCACACAGATTTTAGGCGAGATTGACTTTTGCGTGTCATTTAAACGGCAATGTCCTTGCGAGGACGATTATTGTCTTTGGGCAGAGGCAAAAAAGGGCAAAGAGGCAGATATTTATGAGAGTTTCACACAGCTAATTTTAACCATAGCCAAGCACAAGCACCACCACAAGCACCAGCCACCGCCATTTTTAGGCGCATTTGACGCGGAGAAAATCGCATTTATCAAATACAGCGAAGTTGAGCAATTTTTAGGTATTACCGCGTTTGATTACGCTCACACCACGCCTAGCAACCACAACAGCGCAAATTTTCAAAAAATGCACTCACTTATAAAGGACATTTTAGAAAATAACATTTTGCTTTTTAGGTTTAGCGACAATAATGCCGAGCTTAGAGAATTTATTGAAGAAAATTTCATTTTAGGCAATGCGAATCTCATCAAAAGACAAATCACTAGCGATAATTTCGTGCATATTTATATCAAGTGGCTAAATGCTGTTAAGCCCAGCATTGATATTGATTGGAATGAGGCGAAAAAAGAGGGCATTTTGGATACGGATTTTTATTTGGCAGATATGCTAAGCGTAGAAAATAAGACGCTCAAAGATAAGCTATACATTATCCTAGAGGGCAGTCGCTACGCGCTTTTAAAAGGCAAAAACAAAATCGGGCTTTTTGAAAAATCCGAAGTGCTGTTTAACGATTCGCAAGTCGCACATAAGCAGTTTTGGAATCGCTATGAACGCCCACCAGCGACAAAATTTTGGAATGAATTTATAAATCGCCGTGATTTGCTCGTGCCTGAAGACATTAGAGAGCGCAAAGGCGCATTTTATACGCCACAAGTTTGGGTGCAAAAGGCACAAGTTTATTTGGCGGATTGCTTAGGCGAAAATTGGCAAGATGAATATTACATTTGGGATTGTGCCGCTGGGACGGGCAATCTTTTAGCAGGGCTAAAAAATGCGCGAAATATTTATGCCTCCACGCTTGACAAAGCAGATGTCAATATTATGAAAGATTTGGTGCGAACGAACGAAAAATCTATAAAGCTAAATTTGCTTGAAAATCATATCTTTCAATTTGATTTTCTAAATGATAGCTTTTTTGATAAGGTCGATGATAAAGGCAATGTAATCATCGAATCTAAACTGCCAAAATCACTGCAAGAGATTTTGAGTGATAATGGAAAGCGCAAAAAATTAGTGATTTTTATAAATCCGCCGTATGGCACAAGCGGTAATGCAAGAACCCAAAGAGGCACAGGCACTCATAAAGCATTAGTATCCAAAAACACAGCTATATATCACAAATACAAAAAATATCTTAGCACATTAAGTGATGAACTTTACACACAATTTTTTATACGAATCTACGAGGAAATTCCAAATTCGATTTTAGCTTCATTTTCTACCCCTAAATACATAAATTCGCAAAGTTCTATTAAATTTAGACAAGAATTTAAGGCAAAATTTTTGAAAGGATTCATTATCCCAGCACACACTTTTGATAATGTGAGAAGCAATTTTCCTATCGGTTTTTGGGTGTGGAATCTATGGGATAAACAAGAAATTAAAAAAGTCAAAATAAATATTTTCAATGAAAACAACAAACAAATTGGCAAAAAAATATTTTATGCTGAAAAGAAATATATTACGGAGTGGCTACAAAAATTTTATGATGATAATAACGAAAAACTTGGAATTTTAATGGCAGATTCGCCTGATTTTCAGCAAAATAACCACATAGCACTGCAAAGTCAAAAAGGCACTGCTCACATAATGTATAAACAAATCACAAAATACAATTTGATTCCATTTTGTATATATTTTGCTGTGAGACAAGTTGTTAGCCCTTCGTGGATAAACAACAAAGATAATTTCTTGTATCCAAATAAAAAATGGCGTGATGATGAGGTATTTCAAAACGATTGCTTGACTTACGCCATATTTGATGAGGGACAAAATAAAATAAGCGCAAATGAGGACACTAACCACTTTATCCCATTTAGCGAAAGTGAAGTCAATGCCAAAGAAGCATTCAAAAGCGACTTTATGGTGCGATTTATAGAGGGCAAAGTCAAAAATGGCGCATTAGAGGATTGCTTTGTTCCAAGTCAAAAAATAGAGTTTTCGTTTGAATCACAAGCAGTTTTCAAAGCTGGATTAGAGATTTGGAAGTATTATCACAAATGCGCCAAAGATAGCGATTCCTACCTAAATGACGCAAGTTTATATGATATAAAAGAGTTTTTTAAGGGGCGAAATGAAAAGGGCAATATAAATAATAAAAGCACCGATTCGCATTATAACGACTTAATCGCCGATTTACGAATCGCCCTGCAAACTTTAGCACAAAAAATCACCCCAAAAATTTATGAATACGGATTTTTAAGGGAATAAAGCGTAATTGCGCTGTTTTGGATTCATCGATTCGTAGCCGTTTGCGCGAATCAAATAAAATAAAAACTCTGCTCCACAATCTAAGCCCCAAATTTCACACAGCGATTTATAAGAATTTTTAGATTTCACGCACCGATATTTTTGCGCCTAAACACTAAAGGATTAGCCCAAGCCCAAGCGCGAAATGCTCTTTGTGCCAAAATCCTAACGCGCTCCCTTACTTCGCAAAAAACTTTTTATTTTTTCATCTGTTGCCAAACTCAAAGCACTTCTGCCCTCGTTATCCTTATCATTCACCCGCGCACCGTTTTCTACTAGATATTTTATGATATTTATGTCGCCCTCTCCTATGCCGTCATCTTCTGGTATTTGTATGAAATTCCACATTAACGCGCTCCTGCCATCATTATCTTTGGCATTGACATTTGCGCCTTGTGCGATGAGATATTTTATAATATCTAGCTTTTGATTTGATGAAGCTAACATTAAAGCCGTTGTGCCATTATATTCTTTAGAATTTATATCCGCGCCTTGTGAGATGAGATATTTTACCGCTTCTAAATCCCTCCCACAGCTTTCACCTGCATAAATCATATTTAATAAAACGGCTGAGCCACTAGCATTGCTATAAGTGTCATTGACATTAGCACCATTAGCGATTAAATGTTGTATTATTTCTAGTTTATAGGCAATCATTAAGGCACTTTTGCCATAAGAGTATTCTTTATCATTGATATTTGCGCCTTTGCTTACTAGGTATTTTACTAATTCCACATTCTTAGATTGCACAGCCTCCATTAAGGCACTCTGACCATTATCCCTTTTATCATTCACATTTGCGCCCTTGCTTACCAAATATTTTACCACTTCTAAATTCCCAAATTGCGCAGCATCGGTAAGGGCGGTTGCACCATTACTATCTTTATGATTCACATCTGCGCCTTGTGCGATGAGATATTTTACTATGCTTAGCTGCCCTTTTTGTGCAGCATACATTAAAGCCGTTTTGCCATAGGTATCCATAGCATTTATATCCGCACCCTGCGATACGAGATATTTCACAACATCTAAATGCCACAAATGCGAAATATCCTCATTCCCCAAATCCTTATCTATGCAATCCTTACCTTCTTTAACCTGCACATTTATGCCCTTATCATTTTTTTCATATACATTTACGCCCTTAGATTCTAAATAAAACAATGCCTTAAGGCTAGTCAAAAAATACGCAGTCCGCATTAGGACGGTTGCGCCCAATCTATCATCTCTAGCATTGACATTTGCACCTTTGGCGACAAGCGATTTGACTTTGTCCAATTCGCCAAGCTCTGCTGCCTCTATCAATGCCTTATCATTATCGTTTGCGTAAATACTCTGAATCGCTAACACACCTAACGCGCAAGATAATAGTAGATTTTGAAATATTTTCATTTGATTCCCCCTTTTTAGTGTGAAATATTGGATTATAGCGTAAAAATTTATTTGATTCGCACGAATCTAAAAATCTCTATCCTATCACTTCTGCCTTATATGCGATGAATCCTAGAATACTTACCACCGCGCCCACAAATAATAGCAAATATAAAGCCTGTGTAAAACTCTCAAAATAATCGTGCAAAAGCCCTATGGCAAAGGGTGCAAAACTAGCGATGAGGTAGCCAAAGCCCTGCGCCATTGCGGAGAGTTTTCCAGCGATTAGCGCGGTTGCGCTTTTGGTGGAGATGAAAAGCAAAGCGATTGCAAACACGCCACCCATAGAGATTCCTATGCAAGTCGTCCCAAAGATTATGCCAAATTTTGAGTGCCACCACAGCATACAGGCGAATCCAACCACATATAGCCCACATAAACAAGCCATATACACCGCGCGGTAGGCTTTTTTAATCCTGCCTAAAATCACAGGAGCTACAAATCCCACAGGAATGGCTATGACTTGCGCCAAAAGCAATATATTTGCGCCAAATGCGCTTCCATAGCCCATTTCACTTGCTATCAACGCTAACCACGCAAACATTGCGTAAGCCACGAAACTTTGCGCCCCCATAAATGTGGTGATTTTCCACGCGGTGGCTTGTGTAAAGACATTTATTTTGCTTTTTGGCTTTTTTGCTATGCGTAGCAATCTGCCGTTTCGCATTTGCGGGATATACACGATAAAGGCGATTAGCGCGAAAGGTAGCCAAATAAGTAGCGAGTATTTTAAGCCAAAAAGTGTCAAAAGTGGCAGTGCAAGGAATATTCCAAAAATGCCAGAAAGATTTAGCATAAGGCTATAAATGCCCATCATAAAGGCGATTTTGTGTGGGAATTTTTCTTTGACAAAGCTAGGGAGTAGCACATTTGCAATGGCTATGCCACTGCCTAGCAACGCCATTCCCACAAATAGCCCCACACTTCCACCAAAACTACGATAGATTTCGCCCACAATGATAAGCACAATCCCCACGATTATCGCGCGAATCGGCGAAAAATACGCCACCAAAAAGCTCACACTGCCAAATGCAATGAGGGGCAATGAAGTTAAAAGCCCACCTAGTGCGGAGTTTATGCCATAAGCGTTTTTGATAGGCTCGATAATGGGCCCTAGCGAAGTGATAGGGGCGCGGAGATTTAGTGTGAGTGCGACTAAAAATACGACATTTAGCCAAAAAATCTTTTCGCTTGAGTTCATTTGCTATCCTTGAATATGAAAAATCAAAAATTTAAACAATCAAAGGCGCAATTTTAGCATTTTGGATTCACATTTTAGATTCGCGCGAATCTTAAAAGTTTTTTAGCACATTTTGTAGCGTGGATATGACGAAATCTGCGTCATTTTCGCTCATCTTTTGATGACAGGGAATGGAAATCTCAGCATTGTAAAAATGCTCTACGCTCGGCAAAGGCGCGTGGTTTTTATAAGGTGCAAACTTATAAAGTGGCTTGTAATGCACTTGGACGCCGAGATTCGCCTCCAAAAGTGCGCGAAATATGGCTTTTTTATGCTTAAAAAGCGCGGAATCAAGCAAAATAGGATATAAATGATAAGTCGGCTTAATATTTTGCGGGATTTTTAGGGTGCGGAATTTGGATTCGCCCTTAAATGCGCTATCATAGAGTCGCGCGATTTTGGTGCGTGAATCAAGAAAAGATTCGAGTTTATTTAGCTGTGAAATACCTAAACTCGCGGCGACATCGCTTAGACGAAAATTATGCCCGATAAAATATTCGTCATTCTGAGCGGAACGCATAGCGTGTAGCGAAGAATCCAAAACATTCATTTTGTGATTCGTGGATTCTTCGCTTTCTTGCGAAAGCTCAGAATGACGGAGGGGGCAGTTTGGATTGCTTCGGTTGCCTTGCTCCCTCGCAATGACGAGTGGGGAAACAATCTCACTATCCCAAAGCTCCGTTTTTTCTATGCAATGAGAGCGGAGCAATTTTGCTATGTGATAAAATCGCTCGTTATTTGTGGTAATCGCACCGCCCTCAATGGTGGTAATGGGCTTCACCGCGTGAAAACTAAAAATGCTCATATCCGCAAATGTGCCGATTTTGCGCCCATTTAGCGCACCACCAAAGGAATGCGAACTATCGCTAATAAAATATAAATTATTTTCCTTACAAATTTGCGCTATTTTCTCTGCTTCCACGCTATTCCCCGCGTAATCCACGCTAACAATCGCGCGAGTATTTGGCGAAAGGCGCAATTTATTTATATCGATATTGCCTAGACAATCAATATCACAAAAGCGCGGTGTAATGCCGTTTTCCACCATCATATTTGCCGTAGCGCAAAATGTCAGCGGGGTTGTGAGAAATTCGATTTTGCTTTGCGATTCGCACAAATTGGCGTGAATCGCGCCGTTTTTAGCTTGAAACTCACCACGATTTGCCAAATCACATTTTATGATTTTATAAGCGACATTTAGCGCGGAAGTGGCAGAATTAAACGACACAGCGTATTTTGCGCCCACAAAGTCTGCGATTTTGCGCTCAAACTCATCGACTTTGCTCCCTTGCGTAATGAAATCGCTTTTTAGCGCACTTACAACGGCGCGAATGTCGTCCTCATCAATACATTGCGTAGAGTAGGGAATCATCGCTTAAATCTCGTATTTAAGGGCGGATTTGCAGTGGATTCGCAAACGATTCGGCACTTGATTCGCCCAAAAGATTCAAAGCCATTTACACAAGCAATGCGTCAATCTTAGAAATTAGCCCTGCGGTGTTGTGGGCTTTGGAGAAAAGCATTGCGTTGCTTGTGAGATAATCCCTCACATTTTCGCCCTGCGTTGTGGGTGGATTTACGCCAAGATTCGCGCTTTGTAGGCTTTGCAGAGAGTTTGTGATAAAATCCACTTCGTTTTTCAACGCTTTTTTGAAAATGTATAAATCCCTCTCATCGCTTGGCAAAATATTTTGAATGCGATTTGAATCAAACAGCACCTCGCCACTCACGCTACTTAAAATCATCGAATCGCTAAAAATCTTACTCCCCAAAAACTGCGCGTTATTTATCTCGCGATAGACTTCATCTAGCGTGATATGGCTGTTGCTTAGGATATTTGAAAGCGTTCTTTGCGCGATTTGTAGGATACCGATTTGATTATTTAGCTCTTTTTGGGGAAGCGCGGAATAGCCGTTATTTGTGATTTGCCACTCATTTGCACTGCGCGTTTTGGTGGATTCGCTACGCGAATCGCGCAAAATCTGCTCTAGCGAATCTAAATTGTTGTTGCGCCTCTCACTTACCCGCTCATTAAGCGCACTTTGGCTATCTATTTTCATTTTAACGCCCCTAAAATCGATAATCTATCGATATTTTAAGGGCATTTAAAGCATTTTTTGTTCCAAATACTTAGTGTGAATTAGCGATTTTTTAAAGTCCTCATTATCCATCATTTTTATGTGAAATGGGATTGTCGTTTTGATTCCGCCGATTTTAAACTCTTTTAATGCCCTTTTCATTCGCACAATGGCTTTTTCGCGCGTCTGCGCCCACACTACAAGTTTGCCAATCATCGAATCATAAAACATAGGCACGACATAGCCGTTATAAGCGTGGGTATCAAGCCTCACATTGCCACCACCGGGCGAAATCCACTCTGTGATTTTACCGGGGCAGGGGTAGAATTTCTCGGGGTCTTCAGCTGTGATTCGGCACTCGATGGAATGCCCTTTTAGCTTAATCTCGCTTTGTTTGGGGAGGCTTTTGCCTTCCGCTACATTTATCATTAGCTCGATTAAATCAAGGCTACTTACCATTTCGCTAACGGTGTGCTCGACTTGGAGGCGCGTATTCATCTCCATAAAATAAAAGTCTTTTTTGTTGTTATCCAGCAAAAATTCAAAAGTCCCCGCGCCTTCATATTTGATATATTTTGCCGCGCGGACGGCGGTTTCAAGCAGATTCGCACGGACTTCATCGTTTAGCACTACTGCGGGAGATTCCTCGATTAGCTTTTGCTGTCGCCTTTGCGCCGAGCAATCTCTCTCACCGATATGAATCACATTACCCTTTTTGTCCGCCAAAACCTGCACTTCAATGTGCTTTGGATTTTTGATGAATTTTTCCATATAAATCGAGCCATCGCCAAAGGCACTCACAGCTTCGGATTCGGCGGCTAAAATGGCATTTTTTAGGCTCTCTTCGCTTTCCACTATCCGCATTCCGCGTCCGCCACCACCTGCGGCGGCTTTTATTATGACAGGATAGCCGATTTTTTTGGCGATTTTTTGTGCGTCTTTATAATCCTTAATCGCGCCGTTACTACCCTCAATCACGGGGATTCCTGCTTCTCTCATCACATCTTTTGCCTTGCTTTTATCGCTCATTAGTGCCATCACCGCTTGGCTTGGACCGATAAAAGTGATATTGTGATTTTCGCAAATCTCTACAAAGTTTTGATTCTCGCTCAAAAACCCATAGCCCGGGAAAATCGCATCAATCTTAAATAACTCCACCACCGTCATAATCGCTGGAATATTTAAATAACTCTCGCTTGATTTTGCCCCGCCTATGCAGACTTTGACATCAGCGACATCTAAATAATGCACATCTTTGTCCGCTGTGGAGTAAATCACAACCGCTTCTTTGCCCATATCCTGTATCGTGCGAATCGCGCGGAGTGCGATTTCACCGCGATTTGCAACTAGGATTCGTTTTAGCTCTTTCATTTGAATCGCCCCTGCAAATCACAATTTTTCAACGACAAATAAAACCGCGTCAAATTCCACGCTTTGCGCGTCATTTGGGACAATCTCAACGATTTTGCAATCAAACTCCGCCTCGATTTCATTCATAATTTTCATCGCCTCGATGATTGCGATTGTCTGCCCTTTTTTGACTTTGTCGCCGACATTCACATACGGCGCGGAATCAGGCGATGGCGCACGATAAAAAGTCCCCACCATTGGCGAAGTGATATTTTGGGTATTTGCGGTGGATTTGGGCGCGGTGGGCGCAGATTCGCTTTTTGTGGGGGCGGATTCGCCACTTGGTGCGGATTCGCTTTGAATCGGCTGTGGATTGGCTGGTATCGCCACAGGATTTGCCACGACTTTGGGAGCTTTCGCCGCTGTTTTCTCAAGCGAAATCTCAAAGCCCTCGTTTGTGAGCTTTAGCTTTACGGATTCGGAAGCGTCAAACATTTCCAAAAGTTTCTTAATTTCTTGAATATTCATAAAATCCCCTTTGCGTTAAGATTTAAAAATTTTGTATAATAACACAAAAAATTTAAAAGGTTATTAAAATGGGATTAAAATCTGACAAATGGATTGAAGAAATGTCGCTAAAGCACGAAATGATAAGCCCTTTTGAGGCGACAAGTCTGCGTAAGGGCGTGATTAGCTACGGCGTGAGTAGCTATGGATACGATATTCGCGTGGCTGATGAGTATAAAATTTTTACTAATGTAAATGCGACAATAGTCGACCCAAAAAACTTTGAATCGCGTAATGTTGTCGAGCATAAGGGCGAGATTTGTATCGTGCCACCCAATTCTTTCGCACTCGCGCGGACGATAGAATACTTTAAGATTCCGCGCAATGTTTTGGCGATTTGCTTGGGAAAAAGCACTTACGCAAGGTGCGGGATTATCGTCAATGTAACGCCATTTGAGCCAGAGTTTGAGGGGCATATCACTATCGAAATTAGCAACACAACGCCACTTCCCGCCAAAATCTACTCAAATGAGGGCATCGCACAAGTGCTTTTCATCAGTGGCGATGAGGAATGCGCGGTGAGTTATAAAGATAAAAATGGCAAATACCAAAAACAGCGCGGAATCACGCTCCCAAAAGTGCTGTGAGATTCGCCCAAAAATGATTTTTCAAAGACGCTTAAAATGCCAAAAATAACGCTTTAAAGGACGCCAATGTTTCATATTTGCTTTTGCGCTAATGAGCCTTACGCGCGATACACCGCCACGCTTATAACTAGCATTATCCACAGCACCGATACTTCCAAGCAATTTGGCGATTTTTTTAATAGTGCCGTAACATACGGGGGGGGGGGAATTGTGATTTAAATTCACGCGATTTGTGTGATTTGCGTGATTTAGATTTATGCGATTCACACAATTCAGATTCACGCGATTCGCGTCAATCTAATAAATGCGCTAATTTAGATTCGAGTAATTCGCGTGATTCGCACCATAATTCGCATTTAGATTCCTACCCCAAGCGCGATTATAATTCACTAAGCGATGATGAAAAGCGCGAGGGCTATATTTTCCACATAATTAGCGATTTTTTAAGCGATGATTCGCGGGTGCGATTCGCCAAACTATCCAAAGATTTATCCCAAATTTATCCTTGCGAGATACATATTCATATTTGCGATGACGCTATATTTAGCGGGTTACCTCGCCTTAATGGCAATTATTTGGCGTATTTTCGCTTTTTTATTCCACGCTTTATGCCACAAAATTGCGCTTTGTGCTTGTATTTAGACATTGATATGCTTGTGGTGTGCGATTTGCGCGAACTTTTCACGCTTGATATGGGCGAAAAATGCGTGGGCGTGGTAAAAGATAGACGAAATAATACAAAAAAGTTGCGCCCCAAAAATGCGAATCTAAAGGATATTTATTTTAGCGGGACTTATTTTAACTCTGGCTTTTTATTGCTAAATCTCCGTGCGTGGAAGCGTGAAAATATTACGAAGCGGTGC
>JBNMHH010000020.1:0-13458 GCA_050872665.1 Helicobacteraceae bacterium | reverse complement strand
GATTTCGGCAATCGGCTATTCGCAAGAGAGTGGCATTCCCTTTGAGTTTGGCATCGTGCGAAATCACTACATTGGGCGGACTTTTATCGAACCTACGCAAAAAAGCCGTGAGCTGAAAGTCAAGCTAAAGCTAAATCCAATCGAAAAGCTAATCACGGGCAAGGACATAATCATCATTGATGATAGCATTGTGCGTGGCACGACAAGTAAGCAGATTATTAGCATTCTACGCAAAGCTGGGGCGCGGAAAATTCACCTAGTCATCGCCTCTCCGCAAACGATTGCGCCCTGCTATTATGGCGTGGATACGCCTGATTCATCGCAGCTCATTTGTGCAAATAAAAATATAGACGAAGTTTGCGATTTTATCAATGCGGATTCGCTGCATTTTTTGTCGCTAGAGGGGCTTTATAAAAGCGTGGGCGTGGCAAATGGCGATAGCTATTGCAAGGCTTGTTTTGATAAGGAATACATTATTTGAAGCAGATTCTAACCATAGGACGCTATTTTAGGGCGCAACATAAACAGCGAGTGCGAAAGATTCCCATTTCGTTGCAGGGATTCACTTGCCCAAATATTGACGGAGAGAAAGCAAAAGGCGGGTGCATTTATTGCAAAAATGAAAGTTTTTCGCCGTCTTTGCAAACGCTAAAAGAAGTTGCGCAAGAGTGCGAATCAAATCCAAAAAATGATATTTTGATGAATCTAAATTTACGCGAAAATCCACTTTTAGATTCGCAAATCGCCACGCTAAAGGCGCAGTTTTATAAACACGCAAATTATCACAAAGACAAATATAAAATCACCAAATATATGGTATATTTTCAATCTTTTAGCAACACTTACGCGCCATTTTTTACTTTGGAGCGACTTTATAGCGAGGCACTCGCCTTACCTAGCGTGATTGGGCTATCTATTGGCACAAGGATTGATTGCATAGAAGATTCGGTGCTAGATTTTTTAGGACAGCAGGTGCAAAATGGCAAGGATATTTGGGTGGAATACGGCATTCAATCGACTTTTAATCAAACTCTGCGCCTTATAAATCGCGCTCACGGGATTGAGGGCGCAAAAGAATTGGTGCAAAAAACGCGCGATTTGGGGATAAAAGTCTGTGTGCATTTGATTTATGGATTACCAAAAGAGAGTGAAGAAATGATGATTGAATCACTTAAAAATGTCCTAGAATGGGGGATTGACGGCATTAAGATTCACCCGCTTTATATTGTGAAAGACACGATTATGGAGCAAATGTTTAATGCGGAAAAATACACGCCCATTAGCCTTGAATCTTATGCCAATTTGGTGGTGGAGAGCCTAAAGCTAATCCCTGAAAATGTCGTGGTTCAGCGCGTTTCAGCAGGTGTGCATGATGATAGTTTGATTGCGCCAAAATGGTGCTTTGATAAAAATGTGCAGATGAATTATATCCGCGAAAAATTACTAGAAAATGGAATAAAATATTGAAATTATATGCCATAAGCGATTATCATCTAACGCCCTATGATAGGCTTGAAGCAATGCTAAAAGAGGCGATTTATGGCGGAATCAAAATGTTTCAATTACGCGATAAATTTTCACGCGATGAGGATATTTTGGATATTTGCGCAAATCTATCAGAAATTTGCACACAAAACAAAGTCGATTTTATCATCAATGACAGGGCGAATCTTGCCCTAGAATTGCAAAAGCGTGAGATTTCCTGCGGACTGCATTTAGGAATAGAAGATGAGGACATTCCCTTTGCCAAGCTACGCAAGGATTTCAAAGGTAAAATCGGCGTTTCCTGCTATGGCGACATAAAAAGAGCATCGCTGTATGAGGCGTTAGGCGCGGATTATGTAGCGTTTGGGAGCATTTTTAAAAGCGCGACAAAGACTGAAAGCATAGTCGTGGGCTGTGAGATTTTAGCAAAGGCAAAAAAGCGACTGCGAACGCCCATTTGCGCAATCGGTGGCATAAATAGCCAAAATATCACTCAAGTAAAAAACGCCGATATTATCGCGCTAGTGGGCGCAGTATGGAATGGCAATGTTTATAAAAATGTGGAAGAATTAGTCGATAAGATAGATTCATAAGTGGTGGAGTGTAGGGGGTTCGAACCCCTGACCTCAACGCTGCCAGCGTTGCGCTCTCCCAGCTGAGCTAACACCCCGCGAAATCTATTTTTGCAGTTATTGGTAAGAATCGCAAAAACTAAAAATCGCATTTTAGCATAAAATTACACTTTTTTGTAAAATCTATTCATCGATACCTTTAATAGGCAATTTTGGGTAAATAATCGTGGGCTTTTTGCCACTTAATGCGCCAAAAAATGTCTCAATCTTTTGTGCCTCATCATCGGCAATATTTTCCTTTGTCATCGTGGCAATCACGCCCTTTAGCGTATCGCCACTGCCATTTGAGAGATAAGGCGCACTCTCCAAAATATTGCGCAAAGTGGGGATTTTCACCTTGCCCTCGATTGCCGTGCCAGAAAATGCGAATTTATAACCACTAATTTTATTTGCCTCCACCCATTCGCCACCCAAATTCACGCCACTATGGCAATTCACGCAACCTTTATCGATAAAAATATCAAGCCCTTCTTGCTCCGCCCTGCTTAACGCCTTAAAATTCCCACGCAAGAAATCATCAAAGCGCGACTGCGTCTTTAGCGTGGATTGAAACGCGATGAGCGACTGGGCGATTCGCTCAAAATCGATTGAGACATTATTCCCGAATGCCTTTTTAAAATCAACTATATAGCTAGGAATCGCCGTTATTTTCGCTACTAGCGCGTTTTGCGCGGTGCTATTATTTTGCCTTGTCTCGCTAATGTGCGCCATTAGGTGCTTTTTGAACGCGCCAAAATCGCTATCTGTCGCATTTGGCGAGTTAAAAGCGGTGTTAAAAATCGTAGGCACATTGCGATTAAAAGTTTTGGTTGTGGCAATGGCGTTTGAACCGCCCAGCGCGAGATTATGGCAGGTGTTGCACGAGATAAGATTGGAATTAGAGATTCGCGGGTCAAAATACAACTTTTTTCCTAGCTCGATTTGGCTTTTATTTTCTAATGCAAAGATATTTTTTTCTATCTCTAAAGGCTTTAGATTAAAAGTCATCGCCTTTATGATTAGCTCACTATCACTCGCAGAATGCAAGAAATTTGCCAAAAAGATTACTAAAAAGATTCGCATTTGATTTGCTCCTAAAATTTAAAGATTCGTGCTAGATTCGCCATAGATTTGCGCTTTGATTTGCAACCGATTCGCCAAAATTTTGCCTTTGATTCACGCTAGATTCGCCAAAGATTCTCCCTCGCACCCACGAATCTAGCGCAAAATGTTAATCTTATCCACGATTTGCTCATAGATAATTTTACTCTTATCCCACTCTTTTATGTGGCTATCGGGATATTTGTCAATCTTTGATTCGCCCTGAATTGCGCTTTGATTCGCGCCTACATTTGCCGAATTTGCCGAATCACTTGCCTTTAAAGCACTTTGCGCCGAATCCGCGCCTAAATTAAACGCCTTTATCAATTTTTGCTTTTCATCTTTGCTTAGGTATTTTTTGATTATTTTCCCGCTTGGCGTGATTTCTAGCACATAGCTAATGGTATTTGTCTTTGCGTTAAACACAACGGCTTGATTGCTTTTTAGGATTTTGTCCGTATTTATGGGCGAATCCGCACTCAAACCGCCCACAATCCCACACGCCACGATAATCGCACAAATAAAGCGCAAACCACAATCCTTAATCAAAATTTTGTTAGAATTGTAGCTTAAATTTTCAACTTTAAGGACAAAAAATGCAAACAATTTCAACTTCACACGCCCCACAAGCGATAGGACCATACTCGCAGGGCAAAATCGTGGGCGAGTTTATTTTCACCTCTGGGCAGATTGCGCTTACGCCAAGTGGCGAGTTTGTAGATGGCGATATAGTGGCGCAGACTAGGCAGGTTTTGGAGAATTTGAGTGCGATTTTAAAAGAGGCTAATTCGAGCCTTGCAAAGGTGGTAAAGACGAATGTCTTTTTGGCTGATATGGGCGACTTTGGCGCGATGAATGAGATTTATGCCGAGTATTTTGGCGATAATAAACCAGCCAGAAGCACTGTGGCAGTCAAAACGCTACCCAAAAACGCAAAGGTAGAGATTGAGTGCATAGCGATAAGGTAAGGCGATTTGGGGTTGTAATGCGTCATTGCGAGACTTTATGAAGTCAAATTTGTGGTAAAACCACACTTTTTCGTCATTGCGAGGAAGCGTAGCTGACGAAGCAATCCAAAAAAAATATAAGATTGCCACGCCTTGCCTAAAGGCAAGTCTCGCAATGACGGCGTGTAGCGATTCACGCGAATTGCGCTTTTTGATTCATCTAAAATCAGCGATTTGCACTTGACACACGATTCACCAAAGCAATGACAATGCGTGATTTTACAATGGATTCACACTAGATTCGCGTAAATCTAGCGTGATTAAATATCTCTAATCCTCTGCCATTGTTGCAAATACGCCGATTGAAGCGGCAATAATCGTTGCTAACTCTATACGCGCGATTGAATTACCACTTTGTTTGACTTGCGCGAAATGCTTTTGAATGTCTTTGATATGGCTACATTCTCGCTCTGCTAGATTGGCAAAGTTATCAATCTCTTTGGCAAATACGCGCATATCATCTATGCCTATATGCAACATTATCTTTTTTGCTTTATTTGCTAACAATTCCGCATTTTGCGCTGTATGATAGCACGAAATAGCACTAAAAGCTATCTTTTGCGCTATATCCTCTGAAAAATACATAAAATCATCTTGCGCGTAAGACAGCCCACATAACAACGCTAAGCCTATTAAGATTCGCTTCATTTATCCTCCTTTTTTGAAATCGCTTGGCATTACTAACGATTCCACGATTTTAATAAAACATATTGTCCATATTTGTAATCTCTACAATAATATCGCCATACATACTCTCATATCCCACATTATATTCTATATTGCCCTTACGATAAGGCACTTCCATAATCCACACCGTTGCCGTGCATAATGACTTTTTGCTTTTTGTGTTTATGGATTTTGTGGCGATATTTTCAATCTTTTTCTCTATTTGAGTTGCTAAATCCCAATTTTCCTTATATGACAATTTAGGATATTTTGAGCGATATTCATCTGTTAGATTAGCATTAAAAATCCTTATCATCGCCTCTATGGCTTGTTTATCATCGCATTTGGGTATATCATTTTCATCTATTGATTGTATAGCCAAAGAACGAGATGAATTTTTGAAAGTAACAATCTTATCGCTACCATTTTCTTTTAATGTTGAATACGATTCGGCGCAAAGCATTTTGATTGACGCTATGCCAAGCGACATAGCTAAAAATATCATTTTTGCTAATTTCATTTTATGCCCTTAGTTATCAAATAAAGTGCCATAGTCCTCGACTTCCACTATGACTTTTTTATCATCAGTGAATTTAGCACTATATTTTATTGTGGCAGTTTTCTTATCGCCCGGAATTGGAACGCTGACTTTAGCGCTACATATAGATTTCTTTGCCTTTTTGTCGCTTAACTCTGTTGTAACGCTGTCAATATTGGATTTTAAAAATTGTTGCACTAACACTAAATCATCTGCGGAAATTTCCCCAGCTGCTACCCCAAGATTCATAACAGTCGATATAAAATTATTTACCTCATCTTTGACTTTTTGCTTTACCACTTCATCGTTGCATTCAGGTGCGCTTCCACACCCACTAAATGCCACGCCCATTATCATACTCATTACGCCTACCGCCACTATTTTACCTATTTTTTGAATTGTAATTTTTGTCATCTTTTATCCTTTCATTTTATTTGCTTTTTATTTTAACGCCACCTAAATATTATTCCTTGACATAGATAAAACCTGAGTAATCTTTTGAAAATTATCATTTTTTATCCCCATATACACAAGAAATAAATCCACAATCGCCCATATAATAGAGACTATCGCCCCAATTACAGTAAGCGTAAATACAAGTTTTGCGACACCTAATCCAATGTCGCCCTTATAAAATCTATCTATCCCAAATGGACCCAAAAATAGTCCTAGCATAAGCCCTATGATAGGATTTTTTAAGGGTAGCATAGCTAATGCCGACAAAGTGTCATCGTCCGCCTTTTCAAGTGATTTTGATAGATTAAATACCTGCTCACTCGGAATCTTGCCGTCCCAAGTGCTAACTAACATTACAGACCTATTCATTTTTGCCTCCTTTATTTGCTTTATAATTCTCTATTGTTGTCATAAACTTTTTCATATTGTCTTTTAAAATACCAGTCAATACAACTTGTGAATCAATATAGTGAAAATACAATATAAAAGCCGCCAAAAACAATATTAAACCTATGGTTATAGGGTTATTATACATAATCATTTGAATGATAAATGCCAAGCTAGTCGCACCAATGCTAATTGCCAAAATAATTTTGGCAAATCTCTTATCACCTTTGTAAAATCTACCCGCACCTAAACACCCAAGCCATATAGACAAAAACCGCCCATTTAGTGGCTCTTTTAGATTCATAGATTCAATTAGCTTTTTTGCTTCATCATCATCAAAATCCGCAATTTCCGCCAACGCCAACGCCTTATTTGATTTGGTAAGTTTGCTCCCCAAATCCAAAGAAAGATTCTCTAATGCTTCTTTTGTCATTTTTTATCCTTTCATTTTAGTATAAATTGCTTTTAATGCCTTTGGCGCATAAGTTTTGATAAACTTCGCACCAAAATCCTTTGGCGAATCTGCTATCGCCTCGATAAATTCACTTGTGCTTTGCAATGACTTTGTCTCTTTAAATTCTTTTAAGACTTTATCCAAATTCGCACTTGTCTTTAGGCGATTTGCCTCCATTTCAAGCATAGTGATAAACGCAATACACGATATTTCCACACTCTCGCTATTTAAGCTATACTCGAAATTTTCCTGCACCTTTTCTTTTAGCTTAGATTCAAGAACGCTACGATACACGGGGTTTTCGATGACTAGCTTAACATATCCTTCTTTATTTGAATCTTTTATAGCGATTTTCTTATTGACAAAGTCGCTTAAAAAATTCTCAAATATCCCTTCGTATTCAGCTTCCTTCATAAACTTCACTGCGATATTTTTCTTACTCGCCTTTATTTTACTTGCCGTAGTTTTTAGCAATCGCTCATTTTCCGCATTTGATAGCGAATCTAAAAAGTGTGATGAATCATATTTATTAAACAAATATAGCACATAGTCGCAAATGTCATTCTTTTGCCGTGAGAATAGCTCATCATTGATAATCTTACCCCATAGCTCATCGCAAAAGGCTTGTGGATTATCTATTGTTAGCTTATATTGTTCGCTCATTTTTTTTCTCCTTTATTTTTCTTTGCAAGGTGCAGGATATATTGTAAATCCACTGAAATTATCACTAACGCACCTTTTATAAAAATCACTAAAATCTTGCGATAACCATTCTTGCTTTTCTCGCTCATCACCACATTCGATTTCATATCCATTTGCAAAGCATCGTATATCATCAAATTTTTTACAAATGCCATTTATGTATCTTGTTGTAACACTATCACTAAGTTCGCAATTTTCACATAGCTTACCATCACACCAAGTTTTTCTCCATTTGGTATTGTCTGCAAAACCATTACACAAAAGATAGTCATCTTTAACTATTCCCCCTTTAGAAGAAACGCAATAAGTTTCAAAAGGCGAAGTTGTATTTATGCGACGAATAGCACGGACAATGTAGTTATTATCAATTGTCTCTAAGTATTCTTTAGCAATTAGGACTTCGTTATTTAGTGTTCTCCTATATATTGATTTACCATCTTTGTATTGTGTTTTAGTTTGCTGAATGTTTTGCTCAAATTTAGTTTCCTTAACTTCCACACAACCCTTTATTTTATCCTCTTCGCTTACACATTGCTTTGCCATTGATAGCTGAATACTCTCCCAAGTATCGCTAACCTTATCACACGCCACGAATCCAAATGCTAGAAATCCTAGCAAAAATACTTTAAGTAATTTTGTCATTTTGACTCCTCTGTTATTTTTTTGCCCTTTGTGGGCATTTTGTTTTTTTAACCGCCGACTTTTAAACCACTTTTAACCACGCGAATCTAATGCGCGAAAATTTATCCCTTAAGTTTGCATTTTGATTCCTTTAAAAGTGGTGTGGAAAGTGGATTGCTTCGGGCATTGCCCTCGCAATGACGATATTGTAGTAATTTGTGCGAATCTTGCAATAATGAATTTGCCCACCTCGTCATTGCGAGACTTGCCTTTGGCAAGGCGAAGCAATCCAAAATTACTTTTAGATTCGCCTAAAGTGAGTGAATCGCGTGTGATTCGCGAATCATTAAAATGGATACTTCGGGCTAAAGCCCTTAGTATGACGGAGCGGGGACGATTCGTCATTGCGAGTCCTTGCGTAGCAAGGGCGTGGCAATCCAAAATACGCAAATCTACGCCCCACCTCGTCATACTGAGCGTAGTATTTATGCGTAGCGAAGTATCCAAAGCACGAGTCTTAAAGCAATAAATAAAATCAATGATATAAGAGCGAATCAAACGGATAGCGTGGGATTCGTAAAAATAAAGTGGGTTTTTAGAATGTGATTCGTGGATTTGGTAAAGAGCTAAATAAAGAGGTGCATTTCCCCCCCCCCCCTAAAACTGGTGAAAGGGCGTGAATATAGAGAATCATATCGCTTGTGGATTTTTGTATGATTTATGATTTCATTTTGTGTGAATTTCAAAATCCTATCCTTTTTATTTTCTTAAAAATAACTTTACAATTCTAGTTTTGATTCACTAAAATTTGGCTTAAAAAGTTGAAAATATTTTTTTGGTTTGGATACTTCGGGCTAAAGCCCTCAGTATGATGATAGGTTTGGATTGCTTTGATTCGGCTAACGCCGAATCTTGCAATGACGAAAAAGGTGTGGATTGCTTCGGGCTGTCGCCCTCGCAATGACAATGCGGCGTGGTGGATTGCTTTGGCGAATCATAGATTCGCCTCGCAATGGCGAGATAGTAGAGAGATTTTTCGTTTTGCAAAAGTCAAGCAAATCAAATATTATCAACGATTCGTGCTGTGCTACCGATATTTGGAATCCAAATTGCTTAAAATCTAGCATAATTTACAAATGGAGTTGTTGTATGCGCGTAACTTTTGGCACGAAATATAATCAAATGGACTATTATCAAAGCACCTTGCAGAGCCGTTTGCAGGACGCAAATACAAAAATCGCCTCTGGGCTAAAAATCAAATACGGCTATGAGGATTCGAGCCTTTTTAATCAAAATCTAAAAATGGAATACGACATTCACTCGCTAAATCAATTTATCGACATTGCAAATGACGCAAACACGCACACTTTGCACACCGATAAGTCGCTAAGCGAAATTTCCAAAACGCTAGATGATTTCAAAGTCAAGCTCATTCACGCGGCAAACGACATTCACTCGCCTACTTCGCGTGGTGCATTGGCAAATGACTTACAAGCACTGCGCAATCATATCCTTGCTATTGCCAATACTGCCGTAGGTGGCGAGTATATTTTCGCGGGGAGCAATATCAAAGTCAAACCCTTTAAAGATGACGGCACTTACACGGGCAACGCAGAAAAGCTAGAGGCACTAATCGCCCCTGAGGTAAAAAGTGCCTATAATCTGCAAGGAATCGAGCTTTTTCACAGCAGAGATTTAGATAAATTTAAGCGAATCACCGCAAACACACAAAGGCTAAATCAAAGCAAACTCCACCCTGACATTATGGATAAGATGAATAAAACGCAAGTGCCAAGCGAGGTTTTCATCACTGAGGAGGACACACTGCGCGATTTAATCGGGGATAATGACAATGATACGAGCAATGATGAAGTGGCGTATTTTTACTTGCGCGGGAAACGCCCCGATGGCACGAGCTTTAAGACGAAATTCGCGTTAGATGTGGCGTTTGACAATCCGCAATCCGCCACGCGAGTGAGTGATTTATTGCGTAAAATCGGCGAGGCTTACGGCAACACTTCGCAAAATAAAGTAGTCGATGTTACGCTAAGCAAATGGGGGCAGATTGAGATTACCGAAACTAAGCCCGGTGGCTCAAATATCGATTTTAATCTCATCGCCGCAAATAGAGATGTCGATGACATAAATCAACTTCATCAAATCGGTGCGAGGGTTACTAGCTTTCAAAAAAGCCCGTTTTTAGGGGATTTTTCACTATCCCAGATTCACGGAATCAAAAATAATTATGACGCTAGATATACGACTTTGGGCGTGGAATTCGTAACTAATGATAATCAATACGCCAATAAGCAAACGCAGTTAAGCGAGATTTTTGGCATTGAGGCAGAGCGAATCGAAATTAGCGGAATGCTACCCAATGCGCCTACAAAATTCGTGCAGGATATGGCAATCGAGCCGTTTTATGTGGATATTGCCAATAATTCCGTAGGCGATTTGATGAATGCCATAAAGGCGCGATTCGGGGGCGATATACAGGTTGAAATCAGCAATGGCAAAATCAATATCATTGACAATAATGTCGGCAGTTTAGAGCACGACCAAAAAGAGCCACCATTTAATGGACCAAGCGGATTTGCAATCACTTTGCGGACTTTGGACGCTGATGGCAACGAGCGCAATGCGATTCGCAATAGTTTCCAAAGCAATTATGATAAAACGGCATTTACGCACAAAGGCTCATCGCTTATTTCAAATGTCGCGCAGGTAAATGCGCTTAGCGGGGAATATGCTACTGATTCGACTAAACTTAGCGAAGTGGCGAATAAAAATTTAAATGGCGAAAAATTCATAATGAAGCTAAAAGACCACAACGGAATCGATGTCGAGGCGGCAATAGAGATTGGCGAAGATGGCTCATATTTGCTGTTGCCCAATCGCGAAAAAGGTAGTGGGGATTTTCGCATTCCGCTTTATAATCCGCACGATAGACCACCAGCCATTAGCATAACTGATGGCAATAGCGTAACTTTTCGCCAAATTATGGACGCAATGAGCATTGCGCTAAATTATAGCAACCCTGAAGTG
Source organism: Helicobacteraceae bacterium (assembly GCA_050872665.1). Taxonomy (GTDB): domain Bacteria; phylum Campylobacterota; class Campylobacteria; order Campylobacterales; family Helicobacteraceae; genus NHYM01. The sequence continues at coordinate 2,385 of JBNMHH010000020.1, read as the reverse complement.
CAGCGATTCATCGATGCGCAGGGCAATAATATGGACGGCGTAAGTGAGAGTGGCAAAAAGGCTTATGAGCAACTTGTAGAAATGGCGAATCGCAATGTAAGCGTATTTATCAACAATGACGGGCAGATTGAAATCCAAGATAAGATTCGCTCCCTAAGTAGAATGAGCTTTATGATGTATAGCCAATCCACTGATGACTTTAGCGAGGCGGGGATTGAAAATGGTGCGCCACCGCTGACTTTTAACGCAAACAACGCGCTTACCATTGATAAGCCACATATTAGCTTTTTCAAACAGCTTGATGATATGATTGAGGCGGTGCGAAATGGCATTTATCGCCCTGACGCGCTTGGGGACAACTACAACGAGGATTTGCGCAATATCGGCATTCAAAATTCACTCGCGCTTTTTGACCACTTAAAAGACCATATTGAGAAAAATATCGCGCTAAATGGGAGCTATGGCAAGGTATTTGAAAATAGCATTCGGCGCAATGAAGTCCTAAAAGTGCAAGTTGAATCCATAAAGAGCGACACAATCGGCACGGATATAGCCGAAACTTACAATAGATTCGCGCAACTTACGAATAACTATAACGCCGTTCTAGCATCGACTAGCAAAGTGAATCAAATGTCGTTAGTGGATTATTTAAAATAACGCTACAATTTGTTCTGGGGTAATCATTTGCGCCGTTTTCACACAAAACTACGCTCAATAGACGCTCAAGTCTTATCTCGCTTGTTTTGCGTAAAAACGGCGCAAAGCACTACCGCCATTACTTCGATTGCGATTACGCTAACGCGAATCGACTACGAATCTAGTGTGAATCTAAAAATATTCGTCATTGCGAGGCGAATCGTAGATTCGCCAAAGCAATCCACACCCACTCGTCATACTGAGGGCTTTAGCCCGAAGTATCCAAACAAAATAAAATCCGCACGAAGTGCGAAACCTTATTCAAAGTTTTTGCTACTTTTTGCTTTCGCAAAAAGTAGAATCCTCCTTTTTTTTAACCTCGTCATTGCGAGGCGATTTAACAAATCGATGAATCAATCCAAGCAATGTTCTACTGCGTCATTGCGAGTGAGTGCAACGAGCGAAGCAATCCAAACTTCCTTTCCGTCATTGCGAGGGCGACAGCCCGAAGCAATCTATGAATCAAATAATAGATTGCTTCGACTTACAAGTAAATCTCGCAATGACGCGCTGTGAGTATAGATTGCCACGATTTTGCTTACGCAAAATCTCGCAATGACGGATTATTGTTTTGGTTTTTTGTAAAAATACTGCAATGATGAATATTTAATCTTGTTATTGCGATGTGAATTGTAGATTCGGCAAAACAATCCAAATTTCCCTTGCCGTCATTGCGAGAAGTGTGTAGCGATTCGTGGCAATCTATTTGTGTATTTTTTTGGATTGCTTCAGGCAAAGCCCTCGCAATGACTAGGTTTTGCGATTTGAGGGATTTGTTATGATTAAAAAGTAGCTCATCGCTTGGGTTGTTTTGGCAATTTTATTGCAAAATTTGCAAAATCATTGGAGGTAACGCGGATTTCGCAATCCGCATAATGAAAAGCAATTTTTAGAAGCTAAAAGTGTATCTTGCCGTTACGCTAAATGCTTGATGAAGCGTATTTTTAATACTTACATTCGCTATCGTTTTATCAAACAATTTTGTTTGCAAAAATGGCACTTTTGCCACTAGCTCTATGCCGTGATTTGTGGCGATATTCGTGCGAAGCCCTACATTTAGTGATAAATCAAAACCTGTTCTAGTAAGACTAGCTGAAGTGCCTAATTGTTGTGCAATGCCGTTTAGATAATCCTCGTGGTCATCTAAATCGCGTCCCGTCCAAGTATTTCCACCGATTCCAAGTCCTATAAAACCACCAAAATCGAGCGATTCGTTAGAAACAAAATTTGCCAAAAAATCCACATTTGCGCCATAATTTACCAAAGTGCCATAAACTCTGTCTTTCCAGCCGTAGCCAGTCGCTACGGAGTTAGATTCCAGCTTTGCGTGTGTAACGCCGAGATTTGCATAATAGCGCAAACCAAGATATTGCGTAAAAAACTGCTTATAGCCTACAACAACGCCATATTTTATACCACCGCCATCGTAGTTTGCGTTTTGATTAGCTCCATTTGTGGTTATTTTATTTTCAAATTTTCCTGCACCATAGCCGATTTCCGCGCCTAAAAATACGCCACTCACTTCCGCAAATAATGCACTTGTGCTACATAATACCGCCACTGCTGCCATAGAGACTAATTTTCTCATTCTCTCTCCTTAAAATTTGAAATATGTCTATAAAACGCAGCGTTATTACACAGCGTTTTATAGACGAGCGGAATTTTACGCAATTTTGCTGAATCTAAAAT
>JBNMHH010000019.1:0-13705 GCA_050872665.1 Helicobacteraceae bacterium | reverse complement strand
CGAAGCCATAGCATAAATACTTGCCCCCAAATATTCGCGTCCAATGTCTTTGGTAAAGGGCTTTAGGATAACGGAATCTTGGAGATTTAATGCGCGGATTTTAGATTGAATCTCGCTTTTTAAGACTCCATCGCCTACGATTATGAGTTTCCATTCGGTTAGGTTTGATTCGTCATTGCGAGAATCGCGAAGCGATTCGTGGCAATCCACAGATTCGCCTCGCAATGACGAGATTCTATCCCTCACCATTTTCCAAATATCAAGCAATCGCACAAAGCCTTTTTCACTACTAAATCTCCCTACGCTTAGCACCACCTTTTGGCTGTGATTCGTAGCAACTTGCGGGATATTAGGCAAAAAGTTTGGAATGACTTTTATGTTGCTATGATAGCGTTGCCAAATATTTAGCTCTTTGGCTGTAAGTATGATGAGGGTGTCAAAAAGTGCGAGTCTATCAAAAAAACTTTTTGGCTGGTGAGTCGCCTGACAAGCTACGCTGGTGTGTAAAATCTTAATGTATTTGGTATTATCGTTTTTGTAGAATGAATAAAAATTTGACCAAGTATTATCTATCACAAAATCATATTGATTTTGATTGACTACGCGACACACCATTCTTTCGAGTATTTCGCTCGTCCCAATAAGTCTAAATTTAGCTAGAAATTTTAGTTTGTATAAAAGAATTTTTAATTTTATGCGAAGTTTTTTGCGATGGCATTTGATGGCTTTTATGTCGCCTCTGTGCGATGGGAAGTCATAGTATGTGATTTTTATGCTTGGGCTTAGCTGAAATGGCAAGTCGCTATTTTTGTGATTTAATGAGAGGATTTCAATCCTATTCCCCCCCCCCTCTCAACAATATTACTATTTGTGCTATTTGCAAATGCCATATCGCTAAAAGCATTTGCGAGATTTGCACATACTCGCTCTGCGCCACCTGTGGTAGAAATATCGTCTATGATTAGTAAGATGTTCATTTGGGTGTCCTAAATTTGGCGTAAAATTTTTAAAGGTGGATTATAACCAAAATTATCCTATAATACCAAAATTTTTTAAGCGATTTTTAAAGGACACAAATGAAAGGCATAATTTTAGCAGGTGGCTCTGGCACGAGGCTCTACCCTATCACAAAGGGTATAAGCAAGCAGCTTTTGCCCCTTTATGACAAACCGATGATTTACTATCCGCTATCCGTGCTTATGTTAGCGCGAATCCGCGAGATTCTCATCATCACCACCCCGCAAGATAGTGCGAATTTTAAGGCACTTTTGGGGAGTGGAGCGGATTTTGGCGTGGAATTTAGCTATGTGCTTCAGCCAAGCCCTGATGGATTAGCACAGGCTTTTATTTTGGGCGAGGAGTTTTTAAGCGATTCGCCCTCATGCCTCGTGCTGGGGGATAATATCTTTTATGGGAGCGGACTTACGCCTTTGCTTGAAAATGGCGTAAAAAGTGCGGAGCAAGGCTTTGCGACTATCTTTGGCTACAAGGTGCGCGACCCGCAGAGGTATGGCATAGCGGAGTTTAACGACAAAGGCGAAGTCATCGGTTTGGAAGAAAAGCCCTCCGTGCCAAAGAGCGATTATGCGGTTACGGGGCTTTATTTTTACCCAAGCGGTGTGAGTGCGTTAGCAAAGCAGATTCGCCCAAGTGCGCGTGGAGAGCTAGAAATCACCACGCTTAATCAAATGTATTTGGAGCAATCAAAGCTCAAATGCGAGCTTATGGGGCGAGGTTACGCGTGGCTAGATACAGGCACGCACGATTCGCTACTTGAAGCAAGTAGCTTTATCCAAACATTGCAAAAGAGGCAAAATCTCAAAATCGCGTGTTTGGAGGAAATCGCCTTTTTAAATGGGTGGATAGATGAGGGCAAATTGCGTGAAATGGGACAAAAACTTGATAAGAATGATTATGGAGCATACCTTATTTCACTCGCAAATTCAAGACACGCGCTTTGAGATTTTATTTTTTAGGGTCATTAAAGTTTAGAGGTGTGTAGCAAGGAGCAAAGAAATGAAAAAAAGCATTCTCATCACAGGTGGGGCGGGGTTTATCGGTAGCAATTTTTTGCATTATTATTTGGCAAAATATGCCACTTCACATAGCGCGATTGTGAATCTTGATTCGCTCTCTTATGCGGGGAATTTGGCGAATCTAAAAGGCATAGAAAAATATGAAAATTATCATTTTATACAAGGCGATATTTGTGATTCTGCGCTGGTGGGTGAGATTTTTACGAAGTATAATGTCGATTGCGTCATTCACTTTGCTGCCGAATCGCATGTGGATAATTCTATCTCAAGCCCTGAAATCTTTATCAAAACAAATGCCTATGGCACTTGGAATCTCTTGCATTGCGCATATAAACATTGGCTAGATTCGCCATTTTGCTACAAAAAGGGCTTTGAAAACGCGCTATTTCACCACATAAGCACCGATGAAGTGTATGGCACTTTGGGCAAGGTGGGCAAATTTAGCGAATCCACGCCCTATGCGCCAAACTCGCCATACTCCGCCTCAAAGGCATCAAGCGATATGATTGTGCGAAGCTACGCACATACTTACGGGCTACACGCCGTGATTACAAACTGCTCGAATAATTATGGACCTCACCAGCACGATGAAAAGCTAATCCCCACCATTATCCGCAACGCTTTGGCTGGGCGCGAGATAGGAATCTATGGCGATGGCAAAAATGTGCGTGATTGGCTCTTTGTGGAGGACCATTGCGATGCGATTTGTGCGGTGTTTGAGTATGCAAGAGGTAGGATTGCAAGTCGCGATTCGATAGGGGGGGGGGAATTTCTAAATGACGATTCGCACCCACAAAATCCGCAAATTTTCAATGAAAACAAAGTCTTTTTTGAGTGCTTTAATATCGGTGGCAACGAGGAAAAAGAAAATATTGATATTGCAAAGAAAATCTGCGCCTACTTAGATGAGAGATTGCCCAAAGAGAAATCTTATGCAGAGCAGATTCGCTTTGTTAAGGATAGGGCTGGACACGATAGGCGATATGCTATTGATTCCACAAAATTACAAAAGACGCTAGGCTGGGAGCCAAAGCATAGTTTTGAGGAAGGATTAGCAAAGACGATTGAGTGGTATTTGAAAAAATATGCCACTCAAAGCAACCAAACGGAGTATGGATAATGAAAATCAACAATTTCAATTCAGATGAAAAGATTTTGCGCTATCACGGCAAAATCGACTACTTTTTTAACGCTCACAAAACACTCATAGTAACCGAACTTGACTTGACAAACAAATGCAATCATCGCTGTCCGGGCTGTTGCGGACATAATGAAAATAATGCCGAGTTAAGCAAAGAGCAAGTCGAATCGGTGGTGGAAAATCTTAGAGCGATAGAAAATAAAGGCGTGATTTTAAGCGGTGGCGGTGAGCCTACTATCTCTCCGCATTTTGAATACGCCATAAAATTACTAAAAAATGCGGGGCAAAATGTCGGGCTAAATTCGCACGGAATGAATCTAAATGAGCGACTAAATGAAATTATTGCGGAAAATTTGGAGTATTTTAGGATTAGCCTTGATTCTGGAAGTGCGGAAATGTATGAGAAGATTCACGGAATGAAGCCAAAGCATTTTGAAAAAACCTTGCAAAATATCGAAAATTTTGCCAAAACAAAGCAACGATTAGGAAGCAAGATTAGCTTTGGCGTAGGATTTTTGACAAGCAATGCTACAAAATGTGATATGGAATCTTTTGTGCGATTAGTAAAAGAGCGCGGTGCTGACTTTGCGCAGTTTCGCCCTTTTATAGGCGATAAGTTAGATATTAGCCAAAAAGTTTTAGAGCTAAAGGCGAAATACGAAGATTCAAATTTTAAAATCGTGGCAAGTTATCAAAAATATAAAGAAATGGAGAGTCTAGCGCAAAATGAGCGCGGATATAGCAAATGTCACGGAATGTTTTTTAGCACGGTAATTAGCGCGGATTTTAAGGTGTGGGCTTGTTTGCATTTTCGGCAGAGTGAGAAGCATTTTTTAGGCGACTTGCGGGAGCATAGTTTGGAGGAAATATGGAGGGGTGCTAGGATAAGAGAAGTGTATGATTCGATTGAGTGTGCCAAATGCCCGATTCTTTGTCGTAATGATAGCTTTAATCGCACATTAGATAAGCTAAGTTTGGATATTGTGAATAGTGAGTTTTTGTGAAAAATTTGTGGGTTTTATTAAATTTAAGCGAATCTTAAGTTTCCTACCACTAGAATTTTGGCTTTTTAAAATTTAACACAAAGGACATAATATGAAAAGATTACTACTTGCATTGGCACTTTTAGTGAGTTTTGCATTTGGAGCGGTGAATCTAAACACAGCCACTAAAAAAGAGCTAATGACGCTAGATGGAATCGGCGATAAAAAAGCAGAGGAAATCATCAAATATAGAGAAAAGACTCCATTTCAAAAAGTAGAAGACATTAAAAACATCAAAGGCATTGGCGATAAATTATTTGATAAAATCAAAGATAAGGTTGAAGTGAAGTAGGGTTGCCGACTAATTTGTAGCAAATAGCAGCAGGATAGTGCATTACAAAAAAAATGCTAATGCGCCCTGTTAAAATACAATCATTACGAACTCTACATTTTTGTCTTAACACTAAAAAGGAATCCATTATGAATCTCTTAATGATACTTTGCACTTTGCTATCTGTGGGCGTTGTAGCGTATTTGGTGCTTAAAAATTATAATCCGATTTTTGTATTTTTTGTCTCAGGGCTTGTGATACTAATCGCCGCATTTTATCTCACAGGCACACCTATCCCAAATGCCAATCGCGAGGCAGATGAAATCACATTTCTTACCAATCTCCTTGATAGCTTTGGCTTTATCACCGCGACTTTTAAGAAAAATCTCGCTGGTGTGGGGCTTATCATAATGTCTGTGGCAGGATTTGCCGCATATATGAAGCATATCAACGCCTCTGCCAAACTCGCATATTTGGCAAATAAGCCTTTGGGAAAGATTCGCAATAAATATTTAGTGCTAAGCGGGACTTTTATCGTGGGTATGGCACTAAAAATCGTCATTTCATCTTACGCTGGGTTGCTTATACTTTTACTTGCTTGTATTTATCCTGTGTTGATTGCGCTTGGGATTCGCCCCATTACTGCGGCGTCTGTGCTGTCTTTAATCGCACTAGATTATGGTCCAAAGGACGGCAACTCCATAAATATGGCGGATATGGTGGGCGAAAAAGATAATGTCGTGGGGCTGTTTTTGGATTATCAACTCTATGTCGTGGTGGCGTATGTGGTAGTCATCGCGGTTTTAATTCCATTTTATTACGCATATATGGATAAAAGAGATAAACTAAAGGGCATAAACAACGAATCTGTGGAGATTCCAGAGATTGTAAATCCAAAATGCCCGACATTTTATATCCTTCTTCCTTGGCTACCTATCGTATTTTTGTTTAGTGCGTATTTTTTGAAAATAAAGCTAGATGTCATCACGGCAAATTTCATTAGCATTGCACTTGTATTTATAATCGAATTTATCCGCCACCGCGATGCAAAGAAACTCGGCGAAGATATGATGGTGATTTTACGCGCAATGGCAGATATTTTCATCACCGTGGTGGCTATCATCATCGCTGCGGGAATCTTTGCAGAGGGCATTAAGGCACTTGGTGGCATAGGAATCATCGCCGATATGGTCTCAAATATGGGCGCATCAGCCATTATCCTAACCATAACGCTACTAAGTTTCATCGTGTATTTTGCCACAGTGATTATGGGAAGTGGAATCGCCGCGTTTAACGCCTTTGGCAGACTTGCCCCAGATATTGCCACAAAGCTAGGGATTCACCCAATGGTGCTAGTTTTGCCCATAGAAATCGCCTCGTGTTTGGGACGCGCAGCTTCGCCTATATCAGGCGGGATTTTGGTGTTAGCAGGATATACCAAAATAAGCCCAATCGCGCTTGTCAAACGCTCTACGCCGTTGTTGCTTGTGGGAATGGTGGTGAATATAGCCGTTGCGTATTGCTTTACGCTGTAAGCGTTTTTGTGCATTGCGCTTTGCAATTTGTTCTGGGGTATGTAATTTCGCACTTGTAGAAAATTTTGGGCATTCGCAGACCATTAGTCTAGTCTCACGCCCGAAATTTTTCACAAATACAAAAGCCACACCGCCATTACTTCGATTGCGATTCGCCTTGCGAATCGGCTACGAATCAAGCGCACAATTGCAATAATTCGTCATTGCGAGGTGAATCGCAGATTCGCCGAAGCAATCCATAAATCATAAAAATAGATTGCCACGAAAATTCGCTATGCTCATTTTCTCGCAATGACAGCGTTGGTAGATTTGCCATTGCGAGGCGCACGAGCAAAAGCGAGTGCAACAAAGCAATCCAAAACATAGATAGCTGTTTCAATGCATTCGCAAATTCTATGAATTGCCACGAATCTGCGTTGCTGATTTTTTGTTGAGCTACTTTAAGAATTTGTGATTTTCTATTGCCAAATGAACAAAGTAAAGCATTTTAAGCGCCAAGCAGTTTTAATAAAAATTTGATAAAATTACAAAATTTGTTTTAATGTAAGGAATGATAATGAATTGGAAACGCGTTGCCGCTTGGAATGGTGGCTGGATAAGTGGAATAGCTTATGAAACTTTAAAAGATAATTTTTTTAGTGTTTTTCTTATAGGTGAAAATGGCGTTGGCAAAGATACAATTTTGCATATTTTAAAAGATGCAAAGTTTAAAAGCCATACAGAGCCTACCAAGCGACTTGCTAAAAAGAATGTTATATTATTGCCAAATTATATAACTATAATCAACACTTCTGGCTCAAGTAAAAATGACGATGAAAATATCAAAGCAAGGAAAGAGTTGCCAAGTGGCAAAGATACAAAGTATGTATATGTTTTTAGGGTGGATAAATTTTTTAGTGATGAAAGCTACCAAAAACGCGTGAAATGGGATATAAATAATTCTAAAGAGCAGTGTTCTCGATACGAAAAAGACAAAAATGGTTATAAAAACGGCTGGGACTTAGTAATCATAGGCACATATAGAGATAAATGCAATGCTGGTGATGAGTATATTGAACGCCTTATAGAAGAATTAAGCGAATATGATAAATTTAAATGTAATATTTTGGATTTAACAAAAGCTAAAGATAATGGCAAAGAAATGCAAAAAGTAATTTTAGAATTATTAAAGGAGCAAAGTAGTGAAACAAGATAAAGTATTTATCGTAAATGATGAAATGTGGCATATTATGAGGCGAGACCCTCTATATGCAGATTGTAAGAATGAGTTAGAAAAAGAGGATTTTAAAGTAGTCTGCTTTGATGATACGCACGATAAAGAGCTATTTAGTGTCGATAAATCGCAGCCTATCGATGACTATCAAGGCTTAGTAATTAGAAGTGATTTGTATGTGGGCGATAAGTCGTTTTATCCTATGCTGGACTATGCAGAGAGCTATTTTACTGAGCTAAATTTAGTTATGGAGGATATGGCTGGTTGTATGGGTGCTACTTTGTGGGAATTTAGCTATTTGGAGGAACGAGTTGAAGTGGATAAACAAAGTAGCAAGAGTAAGGTTAGTGCAGATTTCAGCGTTGATAAAAAAGGTGGCGGTGGCGTTGAATATGGACAAACTAATGCTAGTGGCAATAGCGAGGAGGCAAAATTTTCATATACTACCAAAAAAGAACTCAATAGAAAAATATCACCACAAGAATTTGAAGCACATATTAAAGAGAAAAATATCAATATTCACGCATTTGACCCGTCATTTAGAGACCAAATTCAAAGATATATAAAGGGCGAAAAGATAGGTTCTACGGAATATATGGTAGATAAATTTAAGCGCATTTCACAACATGTAAAATCGTGTCGTAGTCTAAGTAAGAACACCAAAATCCGCGGAGTTTTTAGTGCAAAATTTGGAATAGATTTACAAACAGAGCTAAATACCGAGCGCAAATATCGCACAAAGCTACACTACAAGATGACTTTTAAATAAAATGGTATTTTAAAAATTCATAAGCAAAAGGGACAAATTTTTTAGATGAAAAATATCCGTAATTTTTCCATAATCGCCCATATAGACCACGGCAAAAGCACTTTGGCAGATAGGATTTTGCAGGAATGCGGTGGCGTGGAGTTGCGCGAGATGAGTGCGCAAATGCTTGATACGATGGATATTGAAAAAGAGCGCGGGATTACCATAAAGGCGCAAAGTGTGCGCCTAAACTACACGCTTAATGGCGAATCCTACATTCTAAATCTCATCGACACGCCCGGGCATGTGGATTTTAGCTATGAGGTTTCGCGCTCTCTTAGCTCGTGCGAGGGCGTGTTGCTAGTCGTTGATGCTACGCAGGGCGTGGAGGCGCAGACGATTGCAAATGTCTATATCGCGGTGGAAAACAACTTAGAAATTATCCCTGTGATTAACAAGATTGACTTACCTGCCGCAAATGTCGAGCGTGTTAGAGATGAGATTGAAAATGCTATTGGCATTGATTGCAGTGAGGCGTTTTGCGTGAGTGCGAAAAGTGGCGTGGGAATCGCTGAACTTTTGGAGGCGATAATTTGCAAGATTCCCCCGCCTAGTGGCGATGAAAATGCGCCATTGAAAGCCCTTATTTACGATTCGTGGTTTGATAATTATTTGGGCGCACTTGCTTTGGTGCGCGTGATTGATGGTGCAATCGCGCTAAATGATGAGATTGTGCTAATGAATACGGGGGCGAATCACAAGGTTTTGGGGCTTATGTATCCCCACCCACTGCGTCCGCAAAAATGCGAAAAAATCGCGTGTGGCGAGATAGGAATCATAAATTTGGGACTAAAGCAAATTAGCGACATTGCCGTAGGCGACACCATTACGCTAAAAAATCGCCCTGCGAATGCGCCAATCGCTGGATTCAAAAAAGCAAAGCCCTTTGTCTTTGCGGGAATCTACCCCATTCAAACGGACAGATTCGAGGATTTGAGAGACGCGCTTTTGAAATTACAGCTAAATGATTCATCGCTTAGCTTTGAGCCTGAGACTTCTATCGCGCTTGGATTTGGCTTTCGCACGGGCTTTTTGGGGCTTTTGCATATGGAGGTTGTAAAAGAACGCTTGGAGCGCGAGTTTGGGCTAGAGCTAATCGCCACTTCGCCCACCGTGCCTTATAATGTCTATCTCACGGACGGCAATATGATAGTCGTGGAAAATCCTAGCGAATTGCCACCCGAGCAAAATATCGCGCGAATTGAAGAGCCTTTCGTCCGCGCAAGTGTGATTACGCCAAGTGAATTTTTAGGCAATGTGATGAAATTGCTAACAAACAAGCGAGGGATTCAAGAAAAAATGCAATATACCAACGAATCCCGCGTCCTTTTAATCTATCTCATTCCCACAAATGAAATCATTATGGACTTTTATGACAAGCTAAAGTCCTGCACGAAGGGCTATGCGAGTTTTGACTATGAGTTTGTCGGCTACCGCGCGGGAAATCTCATCAAGTTAGACATAAACGTCGCAGGAGACATAGTCGATGCGCTAAGTGTCATCGTGGATAAAAATAAGGCGTATGAAAAGGGCAAAAAGCTAGTGGGTGCGATGAAAGAGCTAATCCCGCGTCAGCTTTTTGAAGTGGCGATTCAAGCGAGTATCGGTAGCAAGGTGATTGCGCGTGAGACGATAAAGTCTGTGGGCAAAAATGTAACGGCGAAATGCTACGGCGGGGACATAACGCGTAAGCGAAAATTGCTAGAAAAGCAAAAAGAGGGCAAAAAGCGAATGAAAGCCATAGGCAAAGTGGATTTGCCACAAGAGGCGTTTCTAGCGGTGCTAAAGATTGATTAAGATTTTGGGCTTGTTTTTAAAAGATTGCATTCTGCAGATTTGAAATATTCTGTCATTGCGATGACTTTGCCCGAAGCAATCCACGAATCGAAAAAAAATGGATTGCCACGAATCTGCTACGCAGATTCTCGCAATGACGAAAGGTGGGGCGAAAAAGTCGTCATTGCGAGACTTGCCCTTAGGCAAGTCGTGGCAATCTATTTTATTTCATTGTTTGTGGATTGCTTCGGCGATTCGCTAAAATCGCCTCGTAATGACAATTCAGGCATTTGTCCTATTCGCGCAATGACAAAATATTTTAAATTGCACAAATGCTTTTTATGGCTACTAATATGCCTTGCTTCTGTGTGCTATCTCAAGGCATAGGATAATTAGCTTATCGTTATCTATATGACAAATCAAGCGATAATCCCCCACACGGTAACGCCAAAGTCCAGAGAGATTGCCTACCAATGCACTACCTCTATCACGCGGATTTTCTAGGGTTTGTAATTCGCTCGTATAGCTTTTGATTCTCTTTTGAATCGCGCTATCTAGCTTTTTGAATTGCTTTTGTGCTTTTATTGAGTAGGCAAAGCGCATTAAATCCCCAATTTTTTATAGAGCTCATCAGCGGATATGCTTTGCTCCCCACTTTCCAAATACTCCTTATATGCCTGTTCGCCTCTTTGTGCGTCCTCTAAATCCTCTAAATATTGCAAAATCAACTCTTTTAGCAAATTTTCTTGTGATATATTGCGCTCTTTTGCAATGATTGATAGCATTTCCTCTGCTTGACTTGGTAAGTCCAAAACTACGCTCATTTGCTGCTCCTTTTGGTTAGATTTTGCGTATTGTAGCATAATTTTATAGATTGCTTCGTTGTGTTCGCTTTGCTCACACTGCCTCGCAATGACGGCGTGGGTAAGGATTCGCCCACCATTTTCGTCATTGCGAGGGCGATAGCCCGAAGCAATCCACGAATTGAAAAAAATGGATTGCCACGAATCTGCTACACAGATTCTCGCAATGACGGGGTGTGGTGAGAAAGTCGTCATTGCGAGGGCGATAGCCCGAAGCAATCTATTTTATTTTTATTTGGATTGCCACGAAAATTCGCTACGCTCATTTTCTCGCAATGACGAATTGTGTGGATTGCTTCGCCCTTGCTTTCGGCAAGGACTCGCAATGATGATTCGGGCAATTTGTCCGATTCTCGCAATGACGACACGATTCCTCCTAATACTTATACTCCACGTTCACAAAAAATCTCCGTCCGGGCATATATTCACCCGCATTTAGATAGTAATTGTAGTCAAAGACATTATACGCGCCTAGCGAGACTTGCAGTCCATCGATTATGCGGACATTTGCCTTTAAGTCCATTAGAAAAATCTCATTGCTTTTTGTGTATGCGCCTGTGTTGCTAGAGCGACTCCATTGTGGGCTTTGATAGGTGAGATTTGCGAGTATATCCACTTTTGAGTGCGGATAGATTCCTAGCGTTGCATTTGCGATATGCTCGGGGTAGTTTAGGATACGATTCGCCTTTGTGCTACCAGCCTTCCCTGTGGTGTTTTTCTGCACATAAGTGTAGTTTGCGCCAAGTGTGATTCTATCCTCCCAAAATCCTTGATTAAATCCCACTTCCACGCCATAGCTATATCCTTCCCTTGCGTTTTCATATTTAGAACATTGAGAGCCATTTGGGCAGGAGTTTGTAGGGTCAGTTGCCACTACAAACATATTTGTTAAGTCATTGTAAAATACCGCGATTTCCGCTTTGGAAGTGCCTAGCGCGGTTTGATAGTCAATCTTTGTGCCGACTTCGACATTTATGGCGGATTCGGGTTGTAAGTTATTATTTGGCGTTAGGAATCCGCTCCCTGCTGAGTAGCGATTACGCAGTGAAGGCAGTGCGTCTTTGTAGCCAAAGGTTAGCCAAGAAGTTACATTTTCATTCCAATCGCCAAATACGATTGCTTGAGCTGTGCCACCTTGCAAGTGGGCTTTTGCGTATCTGCTAGTTGTTACGCCTGTGTAGCTTGTGGCAGGGCGTCCGTTTGGCGACAATGATTTTGCAAGTCCATAAAACATATCATTTCTATCATAGCTACCGCTTAGCATTAAGCGAAACATATCATTAAATTTATGTGCATATTCCACAAAAATGCTAGTGCTAATATCACGCAAAGTATCGCCATATTTGTAGTTATACGGAGTTCCCGCGCTATTTGCGAATCGCAATTTATCCTCAATGTGATTGTCATTTTGGATATTTACGCCAAATTTTAGATTATTATTTTGCGTGAAGTCATATTGAAAGGTTAGGATTCCGCCCACGCTGTGGTCATCATAAGCACTATCATCAATTTGTCGCCAATTTTCTAGGAAATTATCAAACCACCGATAAAAAAGGCGCGTATTGATACTAAATGCGTCTGTAACCTGCGAACGCCCTAGCAAGTATAAAGTCAGCGTATTATATCGTCCCCAAGTCCAAAGCTGATTATCCGCAGTGGTGTCGCTACCCATACCACCTGCCTTGCGATTTGTGTAAATAAGATTTAGGCTATATTCGTGATTCGCATTTGGCTCGTATCCGATTTTAAAGCGCAAAGTATGATTTTTTAGGTAGCTATTGCGCTTTTCTAAATTTGTCTGATAATTTTGCGGAGTGTATTTGTAAGACAATGGAAATGTATCTCTATGCGTGTAGCCATAACTCGCCTGTGTGTAGAATGTGCCAAGATTCGAGCCTACGCTAACGCCGACTTGATGCTCGTTATTTGAGATAAAACCATATCGCACACTCGCTTCTACCTTATCCATAGGCTTTGAAGTGATGATATTTACCGCGCCACCTAGCGTATTTATGCCATATTGTGGTGAAGCGTAGCCTTTGGAGATAGAGATTTCGCTTAAGCCATAAGTGTCAAAAATGCCGTAGTCTGTGTATCTATCGTAGATTGAATGCGTGGGAATCCCATCGATAAATATGCCCACTCTATCGCCACCATAACCGCGAATGCTTATGTCGCTCCCTGCTTTGCTGCCATTTGGTGCGCCGTAAAATACGCCCGGTGTGAGACGCAAAGCCTCTGCGACATTGCTTGATGCGGAGTTTTCAAAGTCCTCTGCCGTGATTTGCGTGGTAGATGAGTTTGCATCTATTTCGGTTTTTACCACGCGCTCGATTCGCCCTAAGTCATAGGCGTGGGTGAGATTTGGTGCTGTGTGATTTGTGGCGGATTCGGTGGAATCGGTGGGGTTTGGATTCGTTGCGTTTTGATTCGTGCTTGGATTCGTGGTGTCATTTTGTGCCAAAATTATATTTTGATTTGTATTTTGGATTGAATCGCTATTGCGATTCGTGGTTGAATCTGCTGAATCATTGCGTAGATTCACAATCGAATCGTTTAAATCATTGCGATTCGCACTTAAATCTGCCGAATCGCCACTGCGATTCGCGCGTGGATTCGTGCTATCATTTTGTGCCAAAATTATGTTTCGATTTGTATTTTGGGCTGAATCGCTATTGTGATTCATAGTCGAATCTGCCGAATCATTGCCTAGATTCGCAATCAAATCCTTTGAATCTACTTTATGATTCGCACTTAAATCTGCCATATTTGCTTTAGCGGTGGTTTCACTAGCTAATAGGCTATTCCCCCCCCCATAACACATAACGCCATTACTAACGCAAGGCTAACTCTATGGTTCGCTTTATAACTCGCTCTATGATTTGCTTTGCTACTTGCTGTGCTATTTTTCATCTTATCCTCCTTTTTGGTAAATTTTCATTTTCAAAATAGCAAAACGCATTCTATCACAAATATATATAAATAAATATAAATCGTTAATATTTTCTTAAAATATTTT
>JBNMHH010000018.1:0-13788 GCA_050872665.1 Helicobacteraceae bacterium | reverse complement strand
GCTCATCGCCCTCCACGCGCCATAAGTGTCATTCACAGGCTGATGAATGAGATACAAATCCGCATAATCAATTTGCAACTTTTTTAGGCTCTCATAGTAGGCTTTGTCTGCTAGTTCCTCATTTGCATAACTTTGCGCCGTGTCAAAAAAGGCGATAACCTGTCTCTAACGCCTCCTCTACGGCTTTTTGCGTGGCTGCTGTGTCGCCTAGCTTTAGTGTGCCAAAACCAGCGACAGGCATTAAAACGCCGTTATTTAGCGTAACGCTAGGCATTTGATTCGTGTGATTCGCACTTGAATCTGCGCCCAAATCCGCGCTTGAATCTATCGCATTTCCACCTGCGCCAAATAGCATTCCGCCACTAAAAAGTGCTAATCCTGCGCTAATTTTTGCCGAATCTGCCAAAAAATCGCGCCTTTTAAAATCTATGTCGTTCATTTTTCTCTCCTTTAAGATTATTGTGATAAAAATCACAAATACAATTATAAAACATTAGAGCAACTCTAAGTCAAGGGCGAATCATAAAATTTTGCCAAAAATTGCTAAGAATTTTTTAGATTCGCCCAAAATGGCGCGGATAAATCACAAAATCAAAAATTATAATTTTGGGGCAGAATTTAAGTATAATATCTAAAAATTTTTTTTAGCGTCTTTAGGGGAAGCGATGATTGATATAAAGCGGTTGCTTGGCGAATTTGAGCTTGTAAAGTGTGGCTTGGTGGCAAAAAATGTCGAATCCAAAAAGTTAGATTTGTTGCGTGAGAGGCTGGGTGCGTATAAAGATTCGCTTAAACGCTTAGAGAGCCTACGCGCAGAGCAAAATGCAAAATCAAAGGAATTTTTTGAGGGCAAAAAAAGTGGCGTTGATACAAGCGATTTGCAAAGCGAATTAGCGAATCTAAAAAGCGAAATTGCAAAGGCGGAGGCTGAATTTAGAGAGATTGAGTGCGCTACAAATGAGCTTTTAATGGAGATTCCCAATATCCCTGATAGCAAAACGCCCATTGGCGCGGACGAAAATGACAATGTAGAGATTAAGAAAATCGGTTCGCCAAAGAATTTTGATTTTCCCCCAAAGGCGCATTATGAGTTAGGCGAGGCTAATAAATGGATTGACTTTGAAGTGGGCGTGAAACTTGCCAAATCGCGCTTTTCGTTGCTTCGTGGTGGCGCAGCAAAGCTAAATCGTGCGCTGATAAATTTTATGATTGAGCATAATTCCGCCTTTGGATTTGAGGAAATTTCCACGCCTGTGATTGTGAATAGGGATTCGTTGCTGACAACGGGGCAGTTGCCAAAGTTTGAAAATGATATGTTTAAAATCGCAAGTTTTGTGGATACAAGCACCGAATCCACGCCGAATCCTACAAATGATTTATATCTCATTTCAACTGCCGAAATTACGCTAACAAATATGTATCGCGATTGCATTATCCCTTTTGAATCCTTGCCGATTAAGCTATGCGCCTATACGCCCTGCTTTCGCAAAGAGGCGGGAAGTGCGGGACGCGATACGCGTGGCATTATAAGGCAACACCAATTTGACAAAGTCGAGCTAGTGGCGATTACCGCGCAAGAGCAAAGCGATGAAATGCAGGATTTGATGATTGAAGTGGCAAGTGGGATTTTGCAAAAATTAGAATTGCCTCATAGGCTTATTCAGCTTTGCAGTGGGGATTTAGGCTTCTCCGCGAGTAATACGGTGGATATTGAAGTGTGGTTACCTTCGCAAAACTGCTACCGCGAGATTAGCTCTGTGTCTAATACGCGCGATTTTCAAAGCAGACGCGGAAAGATTCGCTATAAAAAGGACAAAAAAAATATCCTAGCCCATACGCTAAATGGCTCATCACTCGCGGTGGGGCGGACTTTGGTAGCGATTATGGAAAATTATCAGCAAAAAGACGGCACTATTGACATTCCCACCGCGCTAAAAAAATATTTGTAGGTTTAAGGATTCGCACTAATGCCCGAGCAAAACGCACAAAACGCTGATGAAAAAAATGTCATTCATTTAGATGAAAATGCACCAAATGGCGCAGATTCGGGTGCGAATCTTGCCGATAAATTTAGGGATTCGCTAAAGGGATTAGATTCACTAAAGACGCGATTTTCAAATGCTAGTGGCGCGATTGGTGGCGCAGTAAGTGGCGTCTTTGGCAAGATTTCCGCACTCATTGCAAAGCTAAAAATTCTCTTTAAAAATAAAGTCATTTTGTTTGCCACAATCGCCGTTGTGGTGCTTTTGCTAATCCTAATCATCGTGCTAATCATCGCATTAAATAAAGAAGAGCCATTAACGCCCATTTACGCCTCGCAGCCACAAGTCGCGCAAACGCAACAGCGCGAAGGCACAAAAATGCGTAAAATCGAGGGTGGCGAGTTGCAAAGCCTTATCCAAAAAGCCGCACTGCTTTATAGTAGCGGACATATCACAGAGGCGTTAGATGTCTATAATAATATTTCGATTTTTTCGCAGAGCTTTGCTAGTTTTAATTTAGGCGTGGCAAAGCTAAAAGAGCGCAATCTAAAAGACGCCCTAAATGCCTTTGATGATACAATCAATAGTGGCGAAAATATCGCCGCTGCCGCCATAAACGCCGCACAGATTTCCTATCAACTAGGGGATTTTAATCGATATAATTATTATGTGAATCTCGCCAAAGGCACGATGATTGAGTGGTCGGGTAAGCCACTTTATAGCTATCTTTATTCTTTGGCGAATTATTACAGCGCAAATTATTTTAATGCGCTGTCTTCGCTTAATAATCCTAGCTCCAATTTCTATGAGACGCCCTCTGCGCTAATGAGTGCGAAAATCTATTTGAATTTTAATGATGAATATAACGCGCTAAAAAAGCTACTTGACATTAGCGATATGGATAATCGCTTCACAATCGGGCTTTTGTATGCGCGAATGGGCGAATTCGATTTGGCATATCAATACATTAGCGATTATATGCGTAGCCTTGATTCGAGTGCCGAATCAATGAATTTACAAGGCAATATGGCACTCGCACTAATTGAGCTAAAGCGTTCGCATTTTACGCAAAGCGCGGAGATTTATAATACACTAATGAAAAATTTTGAGGCAAAGGATTTGGTAAAATTTTATCCCATAAAAATCAAACTAAAAGATTCGCTTTTTGACATAAATATCGCGCAAAAAAGTTTTTGGAATCGCAACAACAACGAGCAAATCACAAATCTTTGGCATTATAAAATCATCTTTTATTTCGCGCCATTTCGCGTATTTGACATAAATAACGCCATTTCGCTTATCAATGACGGCGGGTTGCGACTGCGTATGAATAATTTAGAAGAGGCGGATTCGAGCTTGGCACGGGGCGTAATGATGTCGCGAATCAACCAAAGCATTACGCAAGGATTGAAAGAAATTTTGCGCTACAACATAAATGAGGCATTAAATATTATGCGCGAGGCGTCCAAAAAATACCCAAATCACCAGATTTTGCAATATAATTTGGGGCTGATTTACGCGCAATTAAATGACTTTGAAAACGCAAGGCGACATTTTTTACGCGCTTATCATTTGGATTCAAATGACTTGCTTAGTGGGATTTTTGCGCTTATGAGTTCGCAACTCACGCAAAAAGACGGCAGTCGAATCCTAAATGACATTACTACAAGTTTGGAGGAAATCACCTTTGATTCGCCCACGCAAGAGGGCTTTTATCGCTCGTTGCTTGGCTTTGCAAATGGGAATCTCACCGATGATATGCAGTGGTTTCACAAAAACGAGGAATCCACGCTTCAAACTTTGCAAGAAAATCAATCCCAAATGCAAATCACTCCGCAAAATCCCAGCCACACACAAGCCACGCCTTTAATGTTCGCGCTAAACGCGCTTTACGCGCTTGGCACAAGGGATAAAAATATCATCACAAACGCCTTTAATGAGCTAATAATCGCCTCAAATAACGACATTGTGGCGATGATTTTGGGGAAAATCTCATCGCGCTACAACGAAAATATAAAGTCATTTTCGCTAAATCTCTTTGAATTTTTCAAAAATGACTTGCAGAATTTAGAAATCGTCTATACGGGACCCAGCCTCGCAAGGCAGATTTATATCTATATGGCGTTTTTGGTGGGCGCAAATAGCTATGTCGATGAGATTTTAAATCATCGGCTTTTGAATAATAACGGAGATGATGTGAGTGGAATCCTCCAAGCACTCGCGCTAAATGCGATTTATTTGCTTGATTTTGAACGCGCATTTACCTACTACAATGAGCTAATCGATGTCTATAAAGTGCAAAGCTCGGAGGTGTATTTTTACGCCACGGTGGCGGCAATCGGCGCAGGATATTATGATAACGCGGTGGCGTTGATTCAACTCTCGCGAATGGATAATGGCACGAATTTTGAGGCGCGGTATGCGCTAGGTTTGCTTCATCAAGCAATGGGAAATTTGAATTTAGCTTCAATGCAGTTTGGCGCGATTACCAAGCAGGGCTTTAAGTCGGACTTTTTTGACTTTGAGATTGATACACGCGAGATTTTGGCTAAAAATAACGCAACCACGAGCAACGCGCCCAATCCCGTAAATCTAAATGGCGGAAGTAGAAAAAATCGTGTGGATTCAAGTGCGAATCCTACGAATCAAACGAATCCAAACGGCGTGAATCCCATAGATTCGGCGAATCAAAAAGATTTATCGCTAAAAGACAACACGCAAAATCCACAAGGCACACAAAAATGAGCGACATTTTAAGCGGACTAAATAATGAGCAACGCGAGGCAGCCACGCACCTAGACGGCGCATTATTGATTTTGGCAGGTGCGGGGAGTGGGAAAACGAAAACGCTTACCACGCGCCTAGCGTATTTAATCGATGAGGTAGGCATTCCATCTAGCGCGACTTTGACGCTTACCTTTACAAACAAAGCTGCCACAGAAATGCGCTTTCGTGCGCTTAATCTCATCAAACGCGCCGATTGCGCCCCGCCTTTGCTTTGCACTTTTCATAAATTTGGGTTGCTGTTTTTGAAAATGCACATTGCTTTGCTAAATCGTAAGGTGAATTTTATTTTGCTTGATAATGACGATAGGAAGCGCATTTTACGCGCTTTTAAGTCTAGCGTCTCATCTAGCCTTATTGGCGCAGAGATTTCGCGCTATAAAAATTGGCTACTTAGCCCAAAAGAGGCTCTAAACAAAGCGCAAGATAGCACTTACAAAGAGATTGCCAAAATTTATGGCGCGTATAATGCCTATTTGGTGGAAAAAAATATGGTGGATTTTGATGATTTATTGCTTTTGACTTATGAGATTTTGGATAAAAATCCCACGCTTTGCGAGGAAATTAGCAATCGATATAATTACATTATGGTTGATGAATACCAAGATACAAATGAATTGCAATATAAACTCTTAAAAAAGCTCTGCACCGCGCATAATAATATCTGCGTGGTGGGCGATGATGACCAAAGCATTTATGGGTGGAGAGGCGCGAAAATCCAAAATATTTTGGATTTCAAAGATAATTTTAAAGGCGCGAAAATTATTCGCTTAGAGAAAAATTATCGCTCGACTTTTGAGATTTTGGATTTGGCAAATAAGCTAATAAATTTCAACACCAAACGATTAGGCAAAGAATTGCAAAGCACAAGGGGACACGGCAAAGAAGTGCAATTACTCGAATCGCTAGATGAGCGAATCGAATCCGCCCAAATCGCCACCAAAATCAAAAAATTACTCGATTCGGGCGCGAAACCCAATGAAATCGCCATTTTATTCCGCCTAAACGCGCTTAGCCGAAGCATTGAAGATGGGCTAAATAAGGCAAATATTCCTTATAAACTAATCGGCACTACACGCTTTTATGAACGCGCCGAGATTAAGGACATTTTGAGTTATTTTCGCCTTGTGGTGAATCCAAACGATGACTTTTCTTTTTTGCGCATCATCAATCGCCCTAAGCGAGGTATCGGCAAGGTTTCGCAAGATAAGCTAGAAGCATTTGCGCAAAGCAAGGGCATTTCGATTTTTGGGGCGATTACAAATTGCGCTAGTGAGATTCCTTTGCCTAAAAAGCATATTGAGGCGATTTGCGGGATTTTTGATTTGCTTGAATTATTGCGCCAAAAGTTAGAAGATTCAACAATGGGCTTTTTGGATTTATTTAAAGAGCGCGTGAATATTTTGGATTCCTTTGATAAGAGCCAAGATGAGATTGACAGAGAGGCGAATATTGACGAGCTTTATGGGAGTTTCCGCGATTTTGTGGTGCAAAACCCTGAGGCGAGTTTGGAGGATTTTTTAAATGATATTTCGCTAAGTAGCGATAGCGATGAGGACGCGCTAAATTGCATTTTTTGTATGAGTGTGCATTCTAGTAAGGGCTTGGAGTTTGAGCATTTATTTGTCATTGGAATGGAGGAGGGATTTTTCCCGCTCATTGGGGATAGCACAGATATTGAGGAAGAGCGCAGACTGGGCTATGTGGCGATGACAAGGGCAAAAAGTGAGCTAGTGATTTCGTGCGTGAAGTCGCGCTTTTACAAAGGCAAAAGAACGCAGTTAGACAAATCACGCTTTTTGCGTGAATGTGGGCTAGTGCAAGGTAGCGTAAAATTTGAACGCGCAAGTAGTGGCTTTAAGAAAAATGATTTGGTGATTCATAAGATTTTTGGCGCGGGGCGCGTGGAGAGCGTAAGCAATGAGGGTATAAATAGCAAATTAAAGATAAATTTCGGTGGCATTACGCGCGAGATTTTATCTAGCTTTGTGGTAAAGGCATAAAATGAAAAATATAATTTTTTTGATAGTTTTTGGGGCGATTTTTAGCGTGGCTTTGGGTGCGGAAAATAGTGCGAATCAAAGCGCAGATTCGGCGAATCTTGATTCAAAGCAATCCACCACCGAATTCGATTCAACCGCACTTGACGCGAGTAATCCAGCATTGATAAATGCCATAAAAAGCGCGGTGGAAAAGCGATTTTTGGATTACTACAAAAACTACAATATCCAAATCAACAACCTTGAAATTACGCCCGTGATTGAGCGAAATTTGGCAAAATATCACTTGGAAAAAATCATTTTTGATACACGCGATTTGCGCAAAATTAGTGGGAATTTTGAAGTGCAGATTCGCCACAATGAGCGCACTAAAAAGGTGTTTTTCAACTTTCAAATTAACGCCACCATTGATAGCCTAAATGCCGTGGGGAGCATAAAAAGTGGCGAGGTGATTGACAAAAATAACACCACAATCACGCCCATTCCGCTTACGAAAAATCTATCTTTGCCTGTGAGTGCGGAGATTTTGGGGCAATATGAGGCAAAGAGCTTTATTTCAGGTGGCTCTAGCATAGTCGCCTCCAAAATCACGCCCAAAATCATCGTGCGCAAGGGCGATATTCTAAGCGTGGATTACCAAAACAGCGATATAAACATAAATTTTAGCGTGAGGGCTATGCAGGACGGCGCGATAAATCAAAGCATTCGTGCGCAAAATACGCAAAGCAACCGCGAACTAAATGTCATCATTTTGGATTCCAAAAACGCGAAAATAGGGGATTAGATTCGCGTGTGAATGTCGTCATTGCGAGAGTTGCAACGCGACCGAAGTAATCGCCACCTTTCGTCATTGCGAGGCGAATCATAGATTCGCTGAATCAATCCAAAATATTAAATATTATGTTATAATCGCCACCTTTAAAATTTCACAATAAAGGACAAAAAATGAGACAAACGCTTAAAAAGACGCTTCAGCCGCTTGAAATCGCTTTGAAAAAGGCACTTGGCATTAGGAAAGAACGCAAGGGGCGAATCTTTGATTCGCGTGGATTTGTGCAAGATTCGCGTGAGAAAATCACGCGATTCGTGCTATTTCTACCGCTTTTTCAAAAGATTCGCGCATTGACAAACATTAGCGAATTTAGTAACCGCACACACGGGAGGGGGGGGGGAATCGCAAAATAAATCCACACTCTACACTATAAAAACCCGCTACAAAATCTTTGGTATTCAAATCTTTTCAAAAACCACTTCACAAATCCACAAAACGCAACCCTTTTCTATTTGGGCTAATATTCAAATCGGCAAACATATCGCCACGAATCCAAATGCCAAGCAAGAGATTTTAGCACTTATTAGTGGCTTAAGCAAGGAAAATCAAGCATTTGTATTGTGCCAAATGGGCAGGTGTGCGCAATCTTATAGGGATAACAATCATAATTTCACAGCCCTATCAGCACAAGAAATCGATGAATGGCGCAGAATTGAGAGTGAATTTTTGCCAAATATCTATAAATTAAGTGAAAATCTTTATTGTTATAAGCATTATTTGCTTCCCATTGATAGATTTGAGATTAGCGTATTTTGGCATAAACATAGCCTATCTGTGCTAGAGCCAAGCACTTTGGCAAAAATGCGAAATAAAGATTTTATCGATGCTGGTGGATATGTGGGCGATAGTGCGATGATTTTTGAGGAATTTACCGATAAAAATATCTACACTTTTGAGCCCACAAAGGATAATTATGAGCGCATTTTACAAACTATCAAACTAAATAATCTAAAGCGCGTGATTCCCATAAATAAAGGGCTTGGCGCGGAAAATACCAAAGCCGAAATCGGTATCAGCGACACCTATGGGCTTGGCTCGAGTATTGCTTTTAGTGAGCATTTTGAAAATACGGAGTCGGTGGAAATAACCACGCTTGATGAATTTGTGAGGGAAAATAAAACACAAGTGGGCTTTATCAAAGTCGATATTGAGGGCTTTGAGATGGAGTTCCTAAAAGGTGCGAAAGAGACGATTTGCACCCAAAAACCCGCAATGCTTTTAAGTATATATCATCAGCCAAGCGATTATTTTGAAATAAAACCGCTAATCGAATCGTGGAATTTAGGCTATAAATTTAAGATTCATCAAGGCATAGATTATTCGCTTACCGTTGAAACCGCGCTGTTTTGTGAAGTGGTGGAATAAAGGTATAAAATCGTTTTGGCGATTTGTGTGAATTGCCATTATAGTTTTTTAGTGTAGAGTTTTTTAGTATAATGCCAAAAAATTTTGTGCGATTTGAATTTATACGAATCGCCAAAATTTATGGAGTAAAAATGCAAGAAATTTGTAGAGATAAGAAAAAATTTGTAGTGGGTATCACGGGAGCGAGTGGGGTAAGGCTTGGGATTCGCTTTATCTCACATTTGGCGCGATTCGCAGAAAATTGCGAAATCTTTGTGGTATTTAGCGAGGGTGCGAAAATGGTGGCGCAATATGAGGAAAAAATAAAAGATATTTCGCAGTATTCGCGCCTACGCAATATACTTGATAAAGCGGATTCGCAGGGCGATTCGCCTAAAAATCACGCAAAAATCACACTTTGCAACGATAGCGACTTGGATTCGCCTATATCGTCTGGCTCTTTTGGTGTGGAATCCACGCTTATAATCCCCTGCAGTGCGAACTCTTTGGCGAAAATCGCCTGTGGTATTAGCGACACGCTAATCACTCGCGCCGCCCTTGTCGCGCTAAAAGAGCGTAAAACTTTGCTTTTAGCACCGCGCGAAATGCCACTAAATGCCATAATGCTACAAAATATGCTAAATCTCACGCAGTTTGGCGCAATCATCGCCCCGCCTATGCTCTCATACTACGCAAATAGCGAGAGTTTGGAAGCTATGGAGGACTTTATGTGCGGAAAATGGCTGGATTGCATAGGCATAAGGCACAATCTATTCCCCCGCTGGGGCGAAAGTGGCGAAAATAGTGGCAAAAAATAAATGCTAATGCTTTAGAATCTAAAATTTTGTTATAATGCCAAAAAGTGAGTAAATAATGAGCAAAAAAGAAAAAATCAAATTAGAATTAGACATTATTAAAGCCTTGATTTTGGCTTGTCTTACGGCGATATTTGGTATCTTTGGATATTCGGTAATCAACTATAAAAATATAGATTTATTACAAGGAATCTGCATTGTGGTGGGATTAGTGATACTTTTTGTGATTTTGTATATCCTTGCACGAATAGTTATCAAGGATTTAAATAAAATAGAGGAGCTGTAAATGATTGGAATCATCGTAGGAATGTTTGCCCTGCTAACGCTTTTTGCGTCAGTTTTGATGATTGTAAAAATGCTAGATAGAGCATAATTTTGCGTTAAGATTCGCACAAAAAGGCACACAAATGAAAAAAATCGCAATCTACCCCGGGACTTTTGACCCTATCACAAATGGGCATTTGGATATTATCACGCGCTCGGCGAAAATTTTTGACACTATCATCGTGGCAGTGGCGCACTCTAGCGAAAAAAGCCCTATGTTTAGCTTGGAGGAACGCGCAACGATGATAAATCTAAGCATTGCAAATATGCAAAATGTCGCCGTAGAGCCATTTGACAATCTACTTGCGGATTTCGCTCATTCAAAAAACTGCAACATTTTAATTCGCGGACTTCGCGCGGTTAGCGACTTTGAATACGAGCTACAAATCGGCTATGCGAACTCATCGCTAAACCCTAGCTTAGAGACGATTTACCTAATGCCGTCCTTGCAAAATGCCTTTATCAGCTCTAGCGTGGTGCGTAGCATTTTGCGCCATAATGGGAAAATCGCCCACCTCGTGCCAAAAGCCGTAAATGAATTTATAGGACAAATAAATGGGCGATAGGGCGCAAAAGGGCAAATATGTCGTCATTGAGGGCATTGACACTACGGGCAAAAGCACGCAAATCGCGCTTTTGCGTGAGCGATACAAGGACGCGCTTTTCACCAAAGAACCAAGTGAAGGCGACTTTGGCACGACTATCCGCAATCTTGCCCTGCACGGCGGCTTAAGCAATCTCACGCAATGTATGCTATTCCTCGCTGACAGGGCGAATCACGCGCAAAATATCATCGCCCCAAACGCGAATCGCATAATTATCAGCGATAGAAGCCTCATTTCTGGCGTTGCCTACGCTGATAGCTTGGATTTTGATTTGGCTTTGCAAATCAATCGTGCGGTGGCGAAAATGCCCGATTTGGCAGTGATTTTGGAGACAAATGAGGCGATTTTAAAGGCGCGTTTGGCGCAAAAAGAAAACGATAATATCGAATCGCGTGGCATTGCGTATCTTTTGGCGGTGCAGGGGCGAATCATAAAAACCGCGCAATCGCTTGGCATAAAAACCCTGCGAATCCCTTGTGATAAGCCAAAAGAAGACATTTTAGAGATGATTTGTGATGAGATAGATTCGGGTGAATCGCGTGAATCTTGCGAATCGTCCGAATCACAAAAAGCCGGTGAAACTAAATCACGCCAATCGCGCTAATTTTTGGATAAACTGCAATGAAATGCCTAATGTGCGAGGATTTTAGCCTAAAAGTGATTTGCAAAAATTGCGATTCGTTACTAAAACTCGCCCCGCAAAAACGCCACTACGCCGATGGATTCGCTGTTTTTAGCTTTTATGAATATCAGTCAATCGAGTTTTTGCTAAAGAGCAAATATCACTTAATCGGCAGTCGAATCTACAAGTTTTTAGCCAAAAAAGCACAGAGATATTTTCAAAGCATAAATGGCGATTTTCGCGGTGTGTATGGGATAGGGCTTGATGATAGCGTTAGCTCATATTACTCGCATTCGGGTGTGATTGTCAAGGAATTTGCCAAAAATTTCACGCCACTTTTTGGCGTATTGAGGGCGCAAAATCATATCCACTACGCTGGAAAAAGCCTAAAATACCGCCAAAATCACAAAAAAGACTTTGTTTATAGCGGTAAAAGCAACATTAGCGCGGTGCTAATCGATGATATTATCACAAGCGGGGCGAGTATCGATGAGGCAAGAGAGTGCTTGGAGAAAAGCGGGGTAAAAGTGTTATTTGCGCTAGTGCTAAGCGATGCAAGGTTTTAAAAATGCGATTGTATCTTTGGTAATTTACTAAGAAACTTCGGCTTTGCCTTGTTTTTGTGGGATTTGGCACACACAATCGCTCAATAAACCCTAATCTTTTATCATCGCTTTATAGATAATATCTTTTGCCTCATCGTTTGATAGCGTGGGGGCGATGAAAAATGGCTCACTTGCGCGGTAATCTATCGCACAAAATGGCTTTGGTATGCGGAATCTATCCCACGAATCTAGCTCCCAAAAGCGCGTGGGGCGCACTTGCAGGACGACTAGCGGTAGCCCTGTCTTTTGCGCGATTGCCCCCGCGCCATCGGCGATGCTGTGGTATGGACCGCGCGGACCATCTGGCATTATGGCTATGTCTTTGCCCTCTTTTAGGCGGTTTATGCTTTGGATTATCACGCGCCTACCGCCCTTTGTGCTTGAGCCACGAATGCTTTGCATACCAAAACACGCACAGATTCGCACGATGAGTTCCGCGTCAAAATGCTCACTTGCAATGATAAAAATATTAGGTTTTTTGCGGATTTTGCGGTAGAGAAATGGCAACATTAAAAGCTCTCCGTGCCACGCGACAAGGATAGCATTTGAGTGCGCTATCTGCGGTGATATGCGGAATCTATTGCGCGAAGTAAGGTAGAGTAGCCACATTGCAAACCACGCGATTCGTGGCGCGAAAAATAAAATAATTTTGCGCTTTTGCTCTCTGCTTAAGCTCGGCAATTTTGGCAATGTAAAGATTCGTGGCAATTTTGGCATTTTCAATATTCGCACTCCGCACTTTGTGATTGCGTAATTTTAGCAAAAATGCGATTAGATTCGATAGATTTGCGAAATTTTGTCGCCACTTAAAATATTTTAAAGAGATTTTTAGATTCACGCAAATCTTATTTATTAGCTTTCTTTAAAAGCCCCTTGCGCCAATGGCGAAATTTACGCTCTGCGCTTTTTAGCAATGGATAAATACTATAAATTTGCCACAAAATAGGCACTTTGTAATATGCAAATTTCTTTTTATCGCGTGGCAAATATTTGCGCCCAAATTGCTTTGCAACTTTTGCAAACATATCTTTTGCGCCGTGCGGGTCGCTTTGAAAATTAAAAATCGCACACGATTCGATTAGTAAATGCCCCCAAAAGCATTCTTTTAATTTATCGCAAATCGCTTTATCGCCGTAGCTCTCGCAAAATTTTACAAATTCACTTGCCATAGCACACCAGCTATACGCGCTAAAATACGCCCACGCCTCATTTGAATCGCTAAAATATTTTTCTAGTGGCTTTACAAATGGTGGCAGATTTTTTTTCTTTACACTGCTAAAATTCGTGGTATTATTTTGGCGCACACGATAATTTACCAGCATTTCAGGCAAAATCGCAATGCGCTCACTTTGTGCGAAAAGTAGCTCCGCAAACAACACATCTTCCCATATCACGCCCTCTAAATAGCGCAAATTTGTCGTTTGTAGGTGCGAAAATTGCGTGAATATATGCCAACCATTTGCAAAATAAAGATTGCGCTCTTTGGCACGATTAAACCAATCGGCATTGCTTATGACGCCCTCTTGTGTGTAGCCATAAATGCCAAGCCAAGTGGATTCCCCCCCCCCCCATTGACGCTAGGATTGTCTATGCCGTCATAAAATGTTTTCCAGCTAAACCACACAATTTGCGCATTATATTTTAACGCCGAATCCACGCACTTTTCTAACAAATCTAATTCCCAAAAATCATCGGAATCTAAAAAGATAATGTAGTCGATTTTAGGCATAAATTCTTCGTCTTTTTTTGCTTCGGCTAACGCCTCGCAACCCGATGGGTGCGATAAATCGGGGAGATTCGGCACAGAATCAAGCGTAAAAAAATCCAAAATATCCACCTCCACAAACGCTATTTTTGCGCCATACGCCTTTGCTT
>JBNMHH010000017.1:0-14047 GCA_050872665.1 Helicobacteraceae bacterium | reverse complement strand
GGGCAATATCGGGCTTATGAAAGCGGTGGATAAGTTTGAGTATAAGCGCGATTTGAAGTTTTCGACTTATGCGACTTGGTGGATTAAACAAGCCATTTCCCGTGCCATAGCCGACCAAGCGCGGACGATTCGAATCCCTATCCATATGATTGACACGGTCAATAAAATCAACAAGGCACAGCGCGATTATATGCAAAAACACGGCAAGGAATCCGACATTGACAATATCGCAAAAGAAGTGGCGATTCCTATCGATAAAATCAAAAATGTGATAAAAATGACAAAAGAGCCAATCAGCCTTGATGCGCCTATCGGCAACGATGATGACGGCAAATACGGTGATTTCGTGGAGGATAAAAATATCATAGGACCAATGGAGCAGGTGCTAAAAGAGGATTTGCGCAATCAAATCGAAGATGTGCTATCCCAGCTAAATGAGCGCGAACGCGCCGTAATAAAAATGCGCTTTGGATTGCTTGATGATGAAAGCGATAGGACGCTAGAGGAAATCGGCAAGGAATTAAATGTAACTAGGGAGCGAGTGCGCCAAATCGAATCAAGCGCGATTAAAAAGCTAAAACACCCAAGAGTGGGGAGGAATCTAAAAAAGTATATGGAGGATTAAGAGCAATTTGTTCTGGGGTAATCATTTGCGCCATTACTTCGATTGCGATTCGTGCTTTGCACGAATCGGCTACGAATCAAGCGCGAATCTATAATTTTTCGTCATTGCGAGACTTGCCTTTAGGCAAGTCGTGGCAATCCAAAAAAAATAAAATCCGCACGAAGTGCAAATCTACATAAAAGTTTTTGCCATTTTTGACTTTTGCCAAAAAGTAGAATCTCTCTATTCTCTCGTCATTGCGAGGCTTACAAAACCAAGTCGTGGCAATCCATTTTATTTGTTTTTTGGATTGCTTCAGGCTATCGCCCTCGCAATGACGAAGCAATTTTCAAATGATTTACCTAAAAAAGTAAGCTATTCACATTTTTTTAATTCGCACTTCACCCTCCCCCAAAAAAGCCAAATTTTATGATTCTAACCCAAGCATAATCGCGCCAAGTGCAAAATACGCCCTAGATTCGCCATTAGAATACTTATCTTTTTGCATATCAAGGACGGCGTAAAATGCAGTTACTATGAAATGATTTAGCAGAAAATCCTCTAACAAATCCTCTATAATCGTATGCGTTTTGGCAGAGCGATTCGGCACTTTGTCCGCTGTGTGTGGCAATGGTGTAGCGAAAAATACCACCCTAATTTTATCGCCTTTGGCTTTGGCACTCTCTACTTTATCGCAAATCGCGCACATTTGCGCTACGGCGTCCTTTATCTACCTTGCATTTTAGTGCTATATTTATCCGCCAAAATGTCCTCACTGCCCAGCCACGCCTCAAAATCCGCCCTATCGCGCATACACCAAAAATCCATAAATCGCCACTTTGGCTTATGTAGCTTTAGCTTGTCCTTATGCGATGATTTGTCGCTTGTTAGATTCATAAAGTCATATTTCCACATATAGGGCGTCTGCGCAAGTAGAGTCTCTTGTATGCCACCGCACGAATCTGTAATAGTTTTAAAAACAATGGGGCGAATCTAATTATTTAAAATCTATGCGAATCACTCATTTTAATCTTTGATTTTATATAAATTTTTATCATCGCATAATGGCTCAATATTGATATTATAAATTTCTATTTTTCTTGTTTCTGTTTGCCTTTCTGCTTGGCTAGGATTTTGCACGACTTGTATTGCGTTTTGAGAGATATTTACAATCATAAGAAAATAAGATTCGCCATTGTTACGAGCTACCTCCCATTCTTTTGGAGTAAATAATACAGAGTTACACATTTTGTCATCATTTATTCCTTTTACTTCTACAAAAAATGTATCTCCATTTTTACTTAGCTCAAAGTCATAACCTGCTCCACTTAATCTCATATCTTTGCATTTAGCATTTTTAAAAATTGGGATTTGTTTATAGTGCTTTTTAAAAATCTCCTCTGCTTTTGCACCTGTTTCGTGCCTAGTGGTAAAAATTTGTTTAATAGTATTTTTATCAGTCAAAAGCCGTGAATCATCAATAGAATTATTTAAATCACAAATAAAATCGAATTGTCTCTTTGTGATTTTATAGTATGTGCCTCGATGACTTTTTAAAAATGGAAAATCATTTTGTTTATAGTCTATATTTTTTAGTGCAACAGATATTTTGCCTATCAATTCTAAAACAATCACTTCTTTACATTTTTTATCCTGTCTTTTATCGTGTATTTTAAATATAGCGACAAATTCCTTTCTATATCCAACATAACATAGGACTTTATCGCCTATATCAGCCTCCTTAAAACATTTTACAGCACCACTTATTGCGCGTTTAGTATCACTATCGTTTCGTGCCCACCTCCAATCTTTGCATTTTTTTCTTTCCCAACATTCATAATTTTCTGGGATACATTGAAATATCCAATAATTCATCGCCAATCCTTTTAATTAAATTTCAAATCAGCGATTTTATCTAATTTACATTTAGAATAAAAGATTTATGCTTTATTTATGATAAGCTAGAGATTTGTCAGCAATGACAGCGTAGCGGATTCGTCATTGCAAGGCAAATCTAACAAACGATTCCTACTCTAGCACTACTGCACCAAGTGCGAAGTATGGTGTGTATTCGCCCTCATAAATTAGCTCATCTTTTTTGCCTTGCATATCCAAATCAAGCACTGCGCATAGCACACCCATATTGCGCCGATTGTCGATAAATTCGGCTAGTAAATCCGCCACTACTTTTGGCGCAGACTCTATATCATCATCGCTAGGGATTTGGCTTTTGGCACACGATAAAGGCATAGTGAAAAACGCCACTTTAAAATTTGTCTCTGCGATTTGATAAGGTTTAGCCTTTTTGATATTATCAATCTGCCACAGCGCATTATTGATTCGCTCACGCGCCACGCTATCAAACTCCCAATTAGCATTCTTACCAATTTTTAACCATAAGAATTTCGCTTCTATCCATATTTCAAATTCTCGTCTGTCATTCATACACCAAAAATCCACGAATCGCCATTTTTCTTTATCATCTACCTTGTTATTTTGCTGATTTTTTGCCTTTTTGTCTTTATAACTGATATTTTCCTCACTAGAGACATAAGGCGTTAATGAATGCAGGGCGTGGGCGATACTAGCATAAGCATTGTTTTCATTGTAAGCTATGGGAAAATATTCTATGTCCTCAAGCATTGCTAGATTCGCCTCGAAAATGTTTTGACAAAACTTATCAAAAAAGCTCTTAAAAGCCCGTCCTTTTGTGAAATTGTCCGCCTTAAAGTGTGAATCTATCAGCGTATAGCTGTATTTTTTATCATTGTCTAATCTACGCATTTTAGCTCCTTGTTTTGATTTAAAATTTTTTAAGCTAGGAATTATAGCTAAAATATTTATTAAATCAAAGACCCACCATTATATCGCCATTGCCGTTATCGAAAACACGATAAGCCAAACCTTCATTAGAATAAGCATATTTGTTTGCTAACATTGCAAGTGTATATATCAATTGCGTTACTGCTACGGGATCATCTACCGCTTTTTGACCATAAAATATTTTATAAAAATCTTCCATAGCAATTAAAGTTGCCGCACTAAGTGAATTTATACGCATAAGATAGTCGCTAAAAATGTCTCCATACGGCTCTGGTATCGTGCCAATATGCTCTTTCCAAAGTTTATCTCTAACCTCAATACTTTGTTGCATTTGCTTTTCAATGTCAATAGCTTTTGCTAATATTTTATTATTGACTTTCACTTGACATACACTTTGCTTTTTATCTTTATCTAACCTTGCAATAATAATATCATCGCTTATCTCAAATCCCAAAGATTGCAATGTTATATTTTTATCATCGCTTCCCGTTGCTTTACCAAAAAGTGCTAGATTTAAAGCCGATTCAGCATATTCTTTTTTATCGCATTTATAATTGTTACCACAGCCACTTAATCCAAAAACGCCAATTAACCCAATTGTCAATACAACTAACTTTCTCATTTTTTACTCCTTATTTGTATATGAATCAAAGCTGATTTTGCAAATTATGTGGTTTATTCCACTTTGCTTTATTTTCCCTATCTACAAAGAATACCTTAAGTTGCGCTTTGTTTTCGCTACTTACCCACGCAATGGTTGAAGTGGCTTTATTGTCCTTTTCTTCCATATACCAAAGCGCATCACCCTTTGCTTTAATGTCTTTATCAACAACAAACACAAGCAAATCCGCCTTGCTATCTCTATCAACCTTAAACGCCTTTACCTTTGCCTTATTTTCGGCAACTACGCAAATTTTTGCCATTTTTTCTCCTTTAAAATTAAAATTGAGCTGAAATTCTAATTTTTTTAACCTTAATAAACACTTATAAGTGTTTGAATTTTTCCTATCCAAAAACATACAATGCCCTTAAATCAAAGGTGGATTGTGAAGCAAAAAGTAATAGATGAATTTTTCGATGAAATCGTGGCAAATGTCAAAAAAGAGCGACTAAAGCGGGGCATTTCGCAACTCGCACTCGCGCAGATTTTGGGACATAAGTCGCCGAACTATATCGCCAAGATTGAGACGCGCAAACACGGCGTGTGCTACAATCTCCACCACCTTTTCATCATCGCCAATGAGTTTGATATGGATATAAAGGACTTATTGCCCGATACAGCAAGTCGAATCTAGCCTTAAAATAGCAGATTCATACAATCTACAATAACTTTTCGTTACGATTCGTAATAGATTCGCATTTTTTGCGCAAATATTTTGCAAAAAAATTAAACTTTTTTAGCGCGAATCCAAAAAATTACAAAAATTTTACAATTTTTTTAAAATTTCTGCTAAATTTAAAAAAAATAAAAGCAAAATTTTTCTACAATTACAACGCGTGATTTTCAAAATCCGCGTTTTTGAATTTCACCACAATGAAATCTCTAGCTAGGAATTTCCGCAAATCACGCATAAATTTCACTTCAAAGGATAAAAAATGAGTTACAGCAAAGGTATAGTTAATCTAGTCAAAGACAAGTATCCACAACAGCTTGAATTCCACCAAGCAGTTCAAGAGGTTGTGGAATCTTTAGAGCCTCTTTTGAAAAAAGAGAAAAAATACGAGGAAAACGCCATTTTAGAGCGATTGGTAATCCCTGATAGAGAGATTCATTTTCGCGTAACTTGGGTTGATGACAAAGGCAAAGTGCAAGTTAATCGCGCTATGAGGATTGAATTTAACTCCGCGATTGGACCTTATAAAGGCGGACTTAGATTCCACCCTAGCGTGAATCCGGGGATTATTAAATTTTTAGGATTCGAGCAGATTTTCAAAAATTCACTAACCACACTTGCAATGGGTGGAGGCAAGGGCGGAAGCGATTTTGACCCCAAAGGCAAAAGCGACAGAGAGGTTATGCGATTCTGCCAAGCATTTATGACAGAGTTGCGCCGACACATTGGCGCACACACCGATGTCCCAGCGGGTGATATTGGCGTGGGCGGACGCGAAATCGGCTATCTTTTTGGGCAATATCGCAAGTTAGAAAATCGCTTTGATGGCGTTTTGACAGGCAAAGATTTGAAATGGGGCGGAAGTTTGGTGCGCACAGAAGCCACAGGCTATGGTTGCGTATATTTCGCGCAAGAAATGCTAAAAGCGCGTAAAAAAGACTTAAAAGGCAAAATCTGCACCGTTTCAGGTAGCGGAAATGTGGCGATTTACACGGTGGAAAAATTACAGCAATTAGGCGCGAAGCCCGTAACTGTGAGCGATTCACGCGGTATGATTTATGACAAAGATGGCATTGATTTGAAACTCTTAAAAGAGATTAAAGAAGTCAAACGAGCAAGTTTAGAGGAATATGTAAAAGTGCGAAAAAGTGCGGAATACACGCCTATTAGCAAGTATAAAAAAGGAGAAAATCCTGTGTGGCATATCCCCTGCTTTGCGGCATTTCCAAGTGCTACGCAAAACGAGCTTAATTTGGCGGACGCAAAAGCGTTGCTTAAAAATGGCTGTGAGTGCGTGAGCGAGGGCGCAAATATGCCATCGACTATGGAAGCGGTGCACGAATTTATCAAGGCAAAAATCGCCTATGGTCCGGGCAAAGCGGCAAATGCTGGTGGCGTGGCAGTTAGCGGACTAGAAATGGCGCAAAATGCGAGTATGACGCCTTGGACTTTTGAAGTGGCTGATAAACGGCTACACGGCATTATGGAGAGCATTTTCCACAATGCAAATGAGACAGCAAAAGAATTTGGCGTGGCGGGGAATCTCGTAGCTGGTGCGAATATTGCGGGATTCCGCAAAGTGGCAGACGCGATGATAGAGCAAGGAATCATCTAAAGCGCGTTTGTATCTTTGGCAATTTCGCGGGATTCATCGTGCTTAGCTACTCGATAGACGCTCTAGTCTTATCTCGTAGCTTCGCACTCGACCCAGCGGGTTGCGTAGCAAAAAACCCACGAACTTGCCTAAAGCTACTTCCGCGCGAATCCGCTTGAATCTAAAAAATCAAATCAAAAAAAATCCTTGTTAAAGTTTTTGCTACTTTTTGCTTTTGCAAAAAGTAGAATCCCCCTTAATCCCCAAGACTCTAATCTGCTAATCAAGGTAGATTCTATGAATCGCAGAATTTAAGTGCAAAAATCTAAATTAAAATCTCAAATTATGCTAGAATCGCAAAATCTAAACTTAAAAGGATTAAATTTTGCAAAAAAATTTCTTTATGCTAATTTTTAGTGTTGTTGTGGCTTTGTTTTTTGGTGCGTGTGCGGAGGTTAGCACGAAATCGGTGCTAGAAGATTCAAGGTTTAAGCCCAAAATTAGCATAAATAGCGTGAAATTAAAATCCATTAGCCTAGATTCGCTTGTGCTTGAATCAAATATTTCAATCGACAATTTTCTCCCGCTCAGCGTGAATATCAAGGACGCGATGATAAATATTTACTACGAGGATAAAATCATAAATTCCTATAAAATCAATGATAAATCCACTCTAAAAGCGCGTTCCACAAGTAAAATCAACCTAGATTCAGACATTCGCATTAACGACTTGGTAAAGATGATAAAAGACTACACCACGCGCGATTCACTGCCTTTTAAGGTGGAGGTGGCGACTACGATTTTTGTCCCAAATAATGCCAAATTAAGCGAAATTACGCAGAGCGATTCGCTATTTGAGTATAATTTGCGAGAGCGATTTGAGTTTGACATTCCCACCATAAATCCTAAACTTTCTTTGAAAGAGGCGAAGTTTGGGCTAGGCGATTCAAAAGTCGTTGTCAATGTGAAAAATAACACTCGCGCGAAATTTAAGTTAGAAAATATCTCGTATAATTTGAGGCTTAGCGGAGTGGATTTTAGTGGCGATGCGACAAGCCTCCCACAAAGCGATGAAAGCATAGATATTGTGATGGATAATTTTAGCTTTTCGCTCCCAAAAGGTGGCGCAAATAGCACGAGCGTGGATATTAGCGCGAATCTGCAATTAGGCGATTTAAGCTATAAAATTCCACTAAAATTAAGCAAAGATTTTAAGTAGGCGCGTGGTGCGATTCAAAGCACGAAAGGGGCAAAAATGACGATTGCGCAGTTTCAAAAGCTAAAAGGCGTGGAAAAAATCTCATCGATTACGGCGTATGACGCGCTTATGGGCGGGATTTTTGATGGCGAAGTAGAGATGATTTTGGTGGGCGATAGTTTGTCTATGAGTTTTGGCGGGAATGCGGATACTCTGCCACTAACTGTGCGCGATATGATTTATCACACAAAAGCCGTGAGACGCGCAGTTAGTCGCTCGTTGCTAGTTGCGGATATGCCCTTTGGTAGCTATCCAAATGTGAGCGTTGCGCTAAAAAACGCGATTCGCCTCTATAAGGAATCAGGCGCAGACGCGCTAAAATTGGAAGTCGATGAGAGCAAAATTGCGCTTGTGCGTGAGCTAGTGAATAATGGAATCGCAGTTATGGCGCATATCGGGCTAAAACCGCAATTTTTTCGCCAATCTGGCTATAAAGTCAGCGGAAAAAGCGATGATGAAAAAACCGCACTTTTGAATCTCGCGCTTGATTTGGAAAAAGCGGGTTGCTTTAGTGTGCTACTAGAAGGCACAAAGAGCGACATTGCCACCAAAATCACGCAAAGCCTAAAAATCCCCACCATTGGGATTGGCAGTGGCAATGGCACAGATGGGCAGATACTCGTGTGGAGCGATGCTTTTGGGTTTTTTAATAAATTTACGCCAAAATTTGTGCGAAAATATATGGAGGGCGAAAAGTTGCTAAAAGACGCCCTACGGCGATATGTGAGCGATATAAAAAGCGCGGATTTTCCAAACGAAAAAGAGAGTTATTGAGAGAAAAATTACTACATTTAGACGCCTTGCGCGGGGCAAAAAACCTACTTGCATTTAGTGGCGGAGTGGATTCATCGTGCTTATTTTTCTTGCTACTGCAGGAAAAAATCGACTTTGATTTAGCAATCGTCAATTATGGAGTGCGAAAAAGCGCGAAAGATGAAATAAAATACGGCAAAAAACTTGCAAAAAAATATGGCAAAAAAATCTTTGTGTGCGAATCGCCAAAAATTAAGCACAACTTTGAAAGCGAAGCAAGGCGCGTTAGATTCGCATTTTTTGAGCGAATCATTTTGGCGCATAGCTACGACAATCTCATTTTGGCACACCAGCTAAATGATAGATTTGAGTGGCTTTTAATGCAGCTAACAAAGGGCTGTGGGCTAAATTCACTACTTGGATTTAAAAGCATAGAGGAAGTGGAATTTAGGTTTTTAAGAAGTGAATCGCAAAAAAAAATATTTGCCCGTCATTGCGAGTGCGATTCAATAGAATCGCCGAAGCAATCCACTTGCCAAAAATATCGCATTATTCGCCCGATGAGCGAAATCTCACGCAACGAAATTTTAACATTTTTAAAAAAGCAAAAAATCAAATTTTTTATCGATAAAAGCAATAAAAAGCAAAATTTTAAGCGCAATTATTTTCGCGCTCATTTTAGCAATAAACTGATAAAAAATTTTCAAAGCGGGATTTTAAAATCATTGCGCTATTTAAATGCTGATTTTCTTGCTCTTTATGGAAAATCGCGCGTTTTAAAAATAGAGCATATTTTTTTGATTTGGCGTCCATCTTGCGAAAATAACTTGCAAATTTTAGCAAATATCGATAGTGTGGCAAAAAAATTTGGCTATGTGATTTCCGCAAATCAACGAGGTGAGATTGTAAAAAGTGGCTTTTCGTGCATAGTGGCTGATAAAATCATCATCGATTCAAACAAAAACGCGATTTTTGTGGTGGCAAAGGATTTATCAAAATTGCAAAAACACACCAAAAATTTTAGAGACAAACTCCGCCTAGCCCAAATCCCACCCAAAATCCGCCCATTTGTAAGCGTATCTTTATTGACTACCTTGCAAAACGCACTTAAATCTAACAAAATATAATTTTTACGCTATAATTGCGCTTTTATTTTTTTCAAATGATAGGAATAAACACAATGTTTAAAAATAATTCATTTCCCCCCCCCGCAAGATAAAAAGTCCCGCAAATGTGCCATTTTCGCGCTTATTTTTCATATAATTTGCATAACTCCACTATTTGCAAACCAAAATTTAGCACCACTTAAATCCACCACAATTCAAACCCAAAATAGTGTGAATCAAAAGCGATTCCGCGATTATACTAGCAGAAATAGCGAATTTTTTGGACTAAATCTTGGTTTTGGCATTTTCCCCGATGAAATTATAAAAAATCCTACTGAAAAGTGGCGTTACAGCATAAGCATAGGCATTTTGCTAGGATATAAAGTATTTGTATTTACCAATCACTTTGGATTGCGATTATATGGAGACGCGAATCTTATATTTAGCAATTTTACGCCACTTATGGTAGATTATGGCTTAAATTTTGAAATGCTTGTGAATTTTATCGCCAAATATAATATCGATTTTGGCGGATTTGCGGGTGTTCGCATAGGTGGATTAAGCGCGTTTTCGCCAAATATAACCGAGCTAAATCCTGCGCTAAATGCGGGATTTCGCGTTAATATCGCTAAACATTACGGCGTAGAGATTATGCTTCGCACAGCAATTAAAGATTCGCAACTTTTGCAAATGCGTAAATTTTCGCATTTCAGCGGGAATCTGCGAATTTTATATAATTTTGATAAATAGATTATTGTGGAGGCAAAAAATGAAAACAATACAATGCAAAGGCTGTGGAGTGATTAAAGATTCTAATAAATTTTACTTTGCAAACGGCGGAATAAAAAACAATGGCATAGCTGAAATAAAATGCGAATTGTGTAAGGATTGCGTGGAGGATTATAATAGGCATTCCACCAAAGGAACAAAGAATAACTATCTACTATGGCAATTCATAGCGTGTTATTTCATAGCCAAGCAAATATTTGACGACAACAATAAAAGCATAAATCAAATAACCCAAAATGTAGAAAATGGCTATAAAAAATATGGCGACAATGTAAAAGACAAAGACAGAAAAAATACTTTTGAAATGGCTGTTGGAAATTTTTTGCATTTATTTGGGGCGCGTGGTTTGAAAAATACAAATAATAAGCATAAATATGTTTTTAATGCTCTTAATTCTGCCAAAGATTCCACACAAATGGCAAATGTGGTTAATAAAATTTTGGCAGAAGATTATGAAACTTTTAGAACATTTAAAGAGAAATGTAAAAATTAGATATTTTGACTTATAAAATTTTGTTACGCCGTCATTGCGAGAAAATCCGTAGGATTTTTGTGACAATCCATTTTTGTTTCGTAGATTGCTTCGGGCAAAGCCCTCGCAATGACGAGATAGAGTGAATTATATGACAATGACAAAATAATACAGATATGCCATTTAAAACTCATAAAATTCTCTTTTGCGATTCGTAAAGCTAACAGCCTTTTTATATCCTACGCGCCGTGCCAAAGATAGCATTTTATCTTTGTGAATCCCTACTTTTTGCGGGGCGTGGGCGTCTGAGCCAAATGATATGGGGATTTCCATTTTGTAAGCAGCACTCAAAATCGCCTCGCTTGGGTAAATCTCAGCGATTTGCTTATCCAGCCCCGCGCCGTTTATTTCTAGTGCCATATCATTATCCTTTATCGCCTCAAGCGTTCGCAAAATGTCGCCATTCACGGCATTGCTCGGGCGATTATTGAAAATTTTCATCAAATCAAAATGCCCCACAATGTCAAAATGCCCACTTTGCGCCATATTCGCAATCGACTCCAAATATTCGCGCCACACACTATCCAAATCCTTGCCCTCGTAATTGCCGATATATGCGGGATTATCAAAGCCCCATTCATTCAAAAAATGCACCGAGCCAATTAAATAATCCACCTCCGCCTCTAAAATGCGAGGTTCTAGCAAGTGCGGTTTGCCTGTGATAAAATCCACCTCAAAGGCGATTTTTATGTCGATTCGCCCGTTAAATTCATCACGCAGAGCGCGAATCTCGCTTAAATAATCATCAACTTCGCTTAGATTCATTCGGTAATGCGTGTCGTGATTCATCGGGGCGTGGCAAGAAAAGCCAAATGTCGTGATTCCACGCGCCAATGCCATTTTAACATACTCTC
This sequence comes from Helicobacteraceae bacterium, assembly GCA_050872665.1. Classification (GTDB taxonomy): domain Bacteria; phylum Campylobacterota; class Campylobacteria; order Campylobacterales; family Helicobacteraceae; genus NHYM01. The sequence continues at coordinate 2,400 of JBNMHH010000017.1, read as the reverse complement.
TGCACTCGCCCACTGCGTGATTGCAACGCTTTGTGTGATTGTGTAAATCTGCAAATTTCATTATCCATTCCTTTTTTTGTAGTCATTGTAGCCGAATTTTCGCACGATTTTAAAATCGCCATTTTTCTTTAAAATGCCTAGACTAGGGAGCGGAATGCCGTTAAACAAATTATTTTTTACAATCGTGTAGTGAATCATATCTTTGATGATGATTTTATCGCCGATTTTTAGGGGCGAATCGAAAATATAATCACCGATAATGTCCCCAGCCAAGCAACTAGGACAACCGAGTCTGTAAAAATGAGCGTTGTCTTTTGTGGATTGCTTCGACAATTCTAATGAATCGCCTCGCAATGACGGAGTTTTTTTATCTTTAGATTCGTGCAACGAATCTACAACGGAAGGATTTTCGGTTTGGCTTTCGTAGCTTTCGGCAAATTTTCGAGGAAACTTCGTTTTGAGCGATGAGACTAGACTTGGAGTCTGCGAACACTCGAAATTTGCCGAATCTGCGGAATGCAATTCTAAAGACGAATTGCCCACTATTTTTGCACCCACGATTTCAGGCGTATAAGGCATTTCTAAACAATCTGGCATCTGTGTCGCCGCGCTCAAATTCGTAATAGCAATATCCACGCCATTCCTCACAATATCCACCACTTCGCCCACCAGCACACCGCATTGCCACCCGACAGCCTCGCCCGGCTCTAAAATCACTTCCACGCCATATTTTTTGCGAAAGCGCGAAATCACGCGCACTAGGCGATTTATATCATAATCTTTGCGCGTGATATGATGCCCACCGCCAAAATTTATCCACTCCATTTGCGCGATATACTTGCCAAAATGTCGCTCCACAGCCTCCAAAGTCCGCTCCAAAGCATCGCTATTTTGCTCACAATGCGTATGAAAATGTAAGCCATTCACACCATCAAGCGAGTGTGTTTTTAGTCCCGCTTCAAATGCGCTAGGCGTGATTCCAAGCCGACTAAACTTCGCACAAGGATTGTAAATCTCTGGCTCCACCTCCGAATACAGCGGATTTAAGCGCAAAGCGATATGTGGCATTTTCGCGCCTTTTGCACTTTTTGCAATCAAAGCGCGAAATTTTTGCATTTGGTTAAAAGAATTAAAAATGATATGATTGCTAAAAGGCGCGATTTTGCGGATTTCCGCGCTACTAAATGCAGGGGAAAATACAGAAATTATGGCTTTTTTATTGTATTTGCGAAATTCCTCTAGCCCCAATCTTGCCTCGTAGTAGCCACTTGCGGTGATTCCGTCCAAATATTTTGCCACCATTTTAAAGCTACTCCAAAATGCGAATCCTTTTAGCGCAAGTAGGATTTTTGCCCCGCTTTGCTTTTTGACAGCCTCTAAAATCTCTAAATTTTCTCTTAATTTTTCCTCCTCTAAAATATAGCAGGGATTTTTTAGCTTTTTTGCGATTCGCTTGATATTTTCAAAGGAATCTTTGGCGGATTTTTTGGCGTTAAGATTCATAGTATTTACTCCAAAATTTTTTTGGAATCTTTGCAAATTTAAACTTTAAAAACGCATTTTTTTGCTAGAATCCGCCTAATTTTATCTTTTGAAAAATGAGGAAATATGACCCAAGAAGAATTAAATGAGCTAATACTTGGCAATTTCGATGAGGCGGACATAAAAGAGGACGAATCGCCCACCGAAAAACCCGCGAATCCAAGCGATTCAAGCAATCCACTCGCTGAGGAAGTTAGCATAAATGAGGGCAATTTAGACCCCAATCATTATCGCGTGAGTGCCGATGAGCAGTGGCCCCCGCCCCCGCCAATCACCGACCACAAGGTTGTAGAGCAACTTGATGATGTAACAAAAGGGCTAGAAGTCAAGGCTACGCAGGTTTTTGACCAGCTAGAGATGATTAGCAACAACACGGATTCGGTTATCAAAGATGCCAAAAAAATCAAAGATTATTTAAGCGCACAAAAAGATTTATTTGAAAAATTATCCACGCAGTTCCCTAAAATAGCCACTTTTAAGACTTCGCTTGAATCTTGCAATGAAATGATAAAGCAAATAAATGTCATCGCCGATAAGTCCAATGAAAGCGCGGACGCCGTGCTTCAGGCGATGGATATAATGCAATACCAAGACATTCACCGCCAAAAAATCGAGCGCGTGGTGAATATTATGCGGACACTCGCGCGATACCTCAACTCTATGTTTGAAACCGACATTGATGACGAAAAGCGCGTGAGCTCGGCGACTTATATTGAGGGCGATAAGAAAGATGACCTTGCGGATAGTGAGGAAATCGAAAGTCTAATCGCAAGTTTAGGGAAAAAATGAGTGGCAATTCGCCTTTAGAATTGCATTCCGCAGATTTGGCAAATTTCGGGCGTTCGCAGACCATTAGTC
>JBNMHH010000016.1:0-14337 GCA_050872665.1 Helicobacteraceae bacterium | reverse complement strand
ATCTCTCACACAAGCCTTAGCTAACGCCTCTAGGCTTGAGATGACTTTATCGCTCTCCAAGCCACTTGCCGCATAAGCTAGTGGCAACTCCGTGCAGCCCAAAATCACAGGCAGATTTTCAATCTCCCATAGGCTTAAAATAGCCTTTTTGATATGCTCTCCGCCTTTTTTCATATCATTTGCCTTTATGCAGTTTATGCTTGTCTGCACAAGATTTGAAATGCTATTATCAGGCGTGATAATTTCAAGTCCCAAATCCTTAGAGTGCTTTTCAAAAAGCCCACTGCATTTCGTGCCTAGCGTTGAAATGAGAAATGCGCGTGAATCTAGTGCCAATGTCGCTTTTATCGTCTCTTTGATGATATGAATCAAAGGGATTTTTAGCTCCATTTCATCGATAAATAAATGCGCCGTATTGCAAGGCACAGCTAGGATTTCCGCGCCCATTGCGACTAATTTATTTAGATTTTCCTCGATTTTGGGGGCTGGATTCACATTTCCACCCAAAATAAACTCCGTCCTATCTGGTATCGTAGGGTCGCCTATCATATAAGTGATGATATGCTCTTGGTCAGTTTTTGCTGGTGTGTGAAGTGCTAAAAGCCGTAAAAACTCAGCCGCCGCAGCTGGACCCATACCGCCCAAAACACCTAAAATTTTGCCCATCGTAACTCCTTATTAAAAAATATCTTTGCAGACGCGAAATCATAGCACAATGCTAAGATTTTGGGATTGATTTAGGTCAAAGAAAAATTTTGGGTGGCGATTTTGGGTGGCGATTTGCGCTATGAATCGTGTGATTTGCACGAATCTAGTGCGAATCTTAGCTAAAAAATAGCAACTTCACGCACATTGAGAGTGAAACGATGACGACAAGGGGCTTTATGATTTTTATGCCGTATTTGAGTGCCATTCTTGCGCCGATATTGCCACCGATGAATTGTCCCACCGCCATAGCCGCGCCCACCGCAAATATAATATTTCCAAACACGGCAAACATAATCACAGCGGCGAGATTCGTGGCGAAATTGTAGAGTTTCGCCTCTGCTAGGGCGTCTTTTATGCCAAATCCGCCTAGTGAGATTAGCGCAATCATAAAAAACGAGCCTGTGCCCGGTCCAAAAAAGCCATCATAAAAGCCGATTGCGCCGATGATAAAGGCTAGTGCGATTCGCGAAAGTCGCGCTTTGCTGGATTCCTCGCTGACTTTGGGCGAAAAAAGAAAATAGAGCGCGAAAAATATCATCAAAAATGGTATCACTTTGCGCAAGAAATCCGCACTTATAACTTGCACCGAAAGTGTCCCGCCCAGCGCAAATACAAAGGCGAATCCCGCAAATAAAGCGCATTTTTTCAAATCCAAATGCCCTTTTTTGTAGAATTGCAACACCGCAGAAAATGTCCCAAAAACGCCCTGAAATTTGTTTGTGCCAAGTGCCTCGTGCGCGGGGATTCCAGCGAGCATTAGCGCGGGAAGTGTTATCATACCGCCACCACCTGCGATACTATCGATGAATCCACCTATAAAAGCCGCCGCCATTAGCAATAAAAGCGTGGTTAGCGTTATGTCAAAGTCCATTTTGTCCCCTTATTTGCGAGATGATAAATCGTGCGAAATGAAAAATTAGCGCAAATCGCACAAATGGCGAATCGCCATAGATTCGCTAGATTTGTCAGATTCGCCATAAAAACAAAGGCGCGATTTTAGCGATTTGTGGCTTATGCTTTTATAAAGTTTCATCTTTTTTGAGTTTGTTAAGGTAGCGATAGACGCTTGGCTCGGAGATTTTTAGCAATTTTGCCACGATATAAAGACTGCCTTTTATGTTGAAAATGCCCTTTTGGTAGAGATTTTTGATAATGTCATTTTTTTGCGTTGCGCTTAGCGTGAAACCAGATTTGAGGTAGTTTAAGTCAATGCTTTGCGCCAAAATGTCCTCGATATTGTGGCTTAGATTTTCTATGCTGATTTGGGCGTTTTGTGGCTGTGGCGATTCGCCAAAGTCGCTTGATTCGCTAGATTCGCCTGATTTGCTCATAAGCGAGGCGGTGATTTCGCCAAATCCGCTTAGATTTTCAATCTCTATGATTTTATGCACTGCTTTTTGAATCTCGCTTGTGTCGTGATTTATGCAAAGAATGCCTACTAATTTATCGCCTTTTTTTATAAAAAATGTCGAGCCATTTAGGAGCTTATTTTCCTTTGTCTGCGCCTTGTAATGGCATAAAAAGTCTTTCTTTAAATACGCCTTTTCTTGCAATAGCTTACTAGCAAACGCCGTAAGTGGCGAATCTATCGTCCGTCCGCTTATGTGGCTATTTTCAATCGCTGCGATATATGAGCCTTTTTTAGAGATGATATGAAATACGACTTCATAGCTTTTGCCCAAAACCTGCCCCAAAAAGTGCGTGAGCTTAATAAAAAGCTCTTTTTGCTCGTCATTCATTTTGCCCCCATTTTAAAAAATTTGGCATTTTAGCACAAAGGACTTTAGAGAATTATTGTAATAAATTTTTATTATAATAATAAAATTTTATTGACATTATAAATATTTTTTGCTTATAATTTTGGCGCATTTTATAAAAAACTACAAAAAGGAGGACTAAATGCAAGATTATCCTAAGGCGATAGGACCATACTCGGCTTATCGAATGGCGGGAGGCTTTTTATACGCCTCTGGGCAGATTCCGCTGAATCCGCAAAGTGGCGAGGTAGTAAGCGGTGGAATCAAAGAGCAAACGCAACGCGCTCTTAAAAATGTAGAGGCGATTCTCAAAGAGAATGGCTTGGATTTTGGTAGCGTGGTGAAAACCGCCGTATTTTTGGCGGATATGAATGATTTTGGCGAGATGAATGAGATTTACGCGAAGTTTTTTAGCACTCCATACCCTGCGCGTTCAGCCGTAGCGGTAAAAGAGCTACCCAAAGGTGTGCTAGTGGAAATCGAAATAATTGCGTATAAAGGATAGATTATGTTAGGAATCATATTTTCTTTAGTCGCAATCTGCGGACTTGTATTTATGTTAGTTAAGAAAATAAATGCGCATATTTCATTGCTACTAAGCGGACTTTTCTTGCTTTCACTAGCTGGAATCTTTGCGTATTTTGGTGTGAGCGGGTTTCACCCCATTGTGGAAAAAGGCTCGTTAAATTTGGGATTTTTTGATATTTTTCAAGTCTTTAATCAAAAAATGTCAAGCACTTTGGCTGGGCTTGGAATGACTTTGATGTGCATTGCTGGATTTTCTGCGTATATGGACCATGTGGGTGCGAGTTACGCGCTGTTTAAGGTTTTTGAAAAGCCACTTAAAGCTGTCAAATCGCCACTGCTTTTGCTTGTGGTGGCGTATCTAATCGTGCAGTTTTTGGTGCTTTTTATACCAAGCCACGCTGGACTTGCCTTGCTTTTAATGGTAACAATGTATCCTATTTTGGTGCGCTCTGGCGTTTCTAAACTCTCAGCCCTAAGCGTAATAGGCATTTGTCAATACATAGACCACGGACCGGGCAGTGGCAATGTCATTATGGCGTCCAAAATCGCCGAAATCGACCCAGCTGTGTATTTTGTAAATTATCAGCTTCCTACCACTTTGCCTATCATCATCGCGGTGGCTTTTGCGCTTTATTTTTCAAATAAATTTTTTGATAAAAAAGAAGGATTTGTATTTAATCGCGATTTGGTTGAAAAAGAGCTTGTGGAAAATGGGGGGGGGGAATCCAAGTTAAAAAAGCCCCCTAAAATCTATGCGATTTTGCCTATTTTGCCACTTATCATCATTTTGGGATTTTCGCCCGTGCTTGATAGCGTTTTGGTTTCGCTTGGAATCTACTCACCTGAGGAAATGAAAGAGTTAGCAAAAACCGCGATTCGTTCTAATGTCCCTGTGGCTATGTTTATCTCAACTTTTGTGGCGATTGCATTTGAGATGATTCGCTATAAAAGCGTGGTTGAGACGCTAAATTCAATAATGATATTTTTCAAAGGTATGGGGCATTTATTTGTCATCACGGTATCCTTAATCATCTGCGGACAAGTTTTCGCGCAAGGGCTTTTAAGCGTGGGATTCGTGGATACGCTGATAGATTTTGCAAAAGATGCTGGATTTGGCGTGATTGCAATCATCATCGCAGTTTCGATTCTACTTGCGGTTTGTGCGTTTTTGATGGGCAGTGGTAATGCGGCATTTTTTAGCTTCGCACCGCTTATTCCAAATATCGCAAAATCTTTTGGCGTGGAAACTATCACAATGATAGCTCCGATTCAAATAATGACAGGATTCGGGCGTTGTGTAAGCCCAATCGCTCCAGCGATTTTGGCAATCTCAGCAATGGCAAAGGTAAATCCACTGCAAGTAGTCAAACGAACGGCGATTCCTATGCTTGTGGCGGCTCTAACGAATATCATAATGACTTATTATTACTTATAAAAAGGAGAGAGAAATGAATACAAAAACAAAACTTATACACATAGGCAGAGGCGATGAAAATCAAAGCGTTCGCCCTGTGAATCCACCCATAATGCGTGCTTCAACGATTTTATTTAAAAATCACGCAGCGTGGCAAGATACAAGAGAAAAGCGCAAAACACAGCGCGTCCTAAGCTATGGTGCGCGTGGCACGGCTACGAATTTTGAGCTAGAAAAGCTAGTATGTGCGTTAGAGGGCGGATATAGAGCGCAACTTTTCCCCACAGGATTAGCAGCACTAGCAATGGTGCTTTTAAATTATGCAAGTAAAGATGCGCATTTTTTAATCACAGATGCCATTTATGGACCAGTGCGGACAATTTGTGAGCTATTTTTAGAGAAAATGGGCGTTAGCGTGGATTTTTTAAAGGCTGATGCAAGTGATGTCGAATCTAAAATTAAGCCCAATACCAAGCTAATCTTATGCGAATCGCCCGGCTCGATTTTGTATGAAATCATAGATTTGCCAAAACTTTGCAAAATCGCCCACGCGCATAATATTCCTGTGGCAATCGATAATACTTATTCAAGTGGCTATTTGCTAAATCCACTTGAATTAGGCGTGGATATTTCAGTAATCGCTGCGACAAAATATCTAAGCGGACATAGCGATTTGACTATGGGAATCGTTGTGGTGAATGAAAAAAGAATGGAAAAATTTTGACAAACTTCCAGAGGCTTTGGGATTCACCACTAGCCCTGATGATGCTTATCTTGTGCTTCGTGGAATGAGGACACTAGCGATTCGCCTAAAAGCACACGAGGAAAGCACTGACAAAGTGGCGGAATTTTTTCAAAGCCAAAACTTAATTAAAACTATTTTCTATCCAAAGCTAAAAAGCCACCCGAATCACGATATTTTTGTGCGCGACCATAAGGGCGCAAATGGAATGATTACCATTGAATTTAATGACAAAGTTAGCAAAGATGAAGCCATTAGATTCGTGGATAATCTAAAGCTATTTAGCATTGGCGCGAGTTGGGGCGGATATGAGAGTTTGGCAACCGTTACTACGCCACCGCGCACGGCTACGGATTGGAGTAGGGCTGGAGTATTTGTGAGATTTCACATTGGGTTAGAAGAAGTTAGCGATTTAATCGCGGACTTAAAACAAGCATTTGACAAAATCAACGCAAAATAAGGAGGATAAAACTATGAGTGGAGTAAGCGTATTTGATATGAGACTTTTGGCGGATTCGTGGAGTAGTGCTGAAATGAGGGCGGTTTTTTGTGAGGAAAATCGCATTCAAAAGTGGCTTGATGTAGAGGCGGCACTTGCAAAAGCTCAAGCAAAGCTAGGTATTATCCCGCAAAATGCAGCTGATGAAATTGCTAAAAAAGCGCATTATAAATATATGGATATGGATTTTATTTTTGCTGAGTTTAAAAAGACAAAGCACCCGTTAGTGCCGACCGTGCGTGGGCTAGAAAAAGCGTGTGATAATGACTTGGGCGAATTTGTGCATTTTGGCGTAACTACACAAGATATTATTGACACGGGGCTAGTTTTGCAATTTAAAGAAGCGATGAATCTAATCAAAGCCGAATTAAAAGGCATAGCAAAGGCGTTGTTTGACTTGGCAAAAGCGCATAAAAATACCGCAATGATGGGGCGAACGCTATCTTTACAAGCACTGCCTATCACTTTTGGGCATAAAGTCGCTATTTGGCTAAGTGAGATAAGTAGGCATTATGAGCGCATTTTAGAGCTTGAAAATCGCCTATATGTCGGCTCAATCGTGGGAGCTGTCGGCACAAAGGCAAGTTTAAGCGATAAATGCAACGAAGTTGAAAAACTTACACTTGAATCACTAAATCTATCCGTGCCAGATATTTCGTGGCAACCCGCGCGGGATAGGTTCATAGAGCTTGGATTCGTGCTTGGCAACATAAATGCGACTTTTAATAAAATCGCTCACCAAATCCTAATCCTATCTCACAACGAGATTGACGAAGTCGCTGAGCCTTTTGGCAAAGGGCAAGTGGGTAGCTCGACTATGCCACATAAGCGCAATCCAGCCGTTAGTGAAAATGCCGTAACCGTTAGCAACGCGCTAAAGGCGAATCTAGCTATTTTAAGCGACATAGAGCGACACGAACACGAGCGCGATGGGCAAGTGTGGAAAATGGAGTGGAAACTTTTGCCAGAAATGTTTTTAATGCTTTCAGTCGTGCTTTCAAATATGCGATTCGCACTAAGCGGACTAGAAGTCAAAAAAGACAAAATGCTTAAAAATTTAGACACGCTTGGCGGATTCGTCCTAGCAGAGCGCGTAATGTTTGCACTAAGCGATAAATACGGCAAACAACACGCCCACGAAATCGTCTATGAAGCAGCGATGAGCGGGATTGAAAGCCACAAGACATTTAAAGAAACGCTACTAGCTGATAAGCGCGTAAATGCGGTGCTTAGCGAAAAAGACATTGATAATCTAATGGACGCCACGACTTATGTGGGATTCGCGCCAAAGCTAGTTGATGAATTTTTAGATAAAGTCAAAAATGCGCCTATTTTGCGCTAGATTCGCCCACATAACAAAGGATTTGCGATGACTTATAGTGAGGAAATAGCCCACTTTGTGGCGAATTTAAAATTTGATGATATTCCGCCAAGTGTGGTGCAAAGGGCAAAAGAGCTAATGTTAGACACACTTGGCACGGCATTAGCGGGTAGCAATGAAGCCTGTGTGCAAAATGCGCTAAATGCGTTTATAAATTTAGGTGCGAATCTAACTAGCGCGAATCTAAAATCGCGCCAAGTTTGGGGCAAAAATGCAAATCTAAGTGGCGATTACGCAGCTATGATAAATGGCGTTTCTGCTCACGCGCTTGACTTTGATGACACGCACACAGAGGCTATTTTACACGCGAGTGCGATTTTAGCCCCGCTTTGTTTGAGCTATGGCTTTAGCGTTTGCGATAATGGCAAAAAGATTTTAAAGGCATTTATCACTGGCTGGGAAGTAGGCGCACGAGTGGGAATTGCATCAAAAGGTAGCTTTCATAAGCGCGGATTTCACACCACCGCCATTTGCGGACATTTCGCTAGTGTGGTGGCGTGTGGAGTGCTACTTGACTTAAACAAAGAGCAACTAATAAACGCACTAGGAATTGCAGGTAGCTTTGCTAGTGGCGTCAATGAATTTTTATCAAATGGCTCAAATTCTAAAGTTTTGCATATCGCAAACGCCATTAAAAACGGCATTTTTGTGGCAAATCTCGCTAAAGCTAATCTCACAGGACCGCTTAGCATATTTGAGGGGAGAGATAATATTTTTGCCACATTTGGAATCAAAGAGATATGCGATAAAAGTGAGCTAACAAAGGGGCTAAATGATATTTGGCAGGTTTTGCAAGTAAGCATAAAGCCATATCCTTGTTGCCATTTCGCACACGGACTAATTGACTGCGCTTTGGCTTTGAGGGCTGATGACTTAAAAAGCGCGGATATAGAGAAGATTCATTGCTTTGTCGATGAAGTGCCAAGTAGCTTTATCTGCGACCCGATAAATGCCAAATATGCGCCACAAAGTGCCTATCAAGCGAAGTTTTCAATGCCATTTTTAATGGCGGTGGCTTTTATTGACGGCTTTGTGAATCTATCCTCATATAACAATCTAAATCGCCCCGAAGTGTTAGAATTTGCGCGAAAAATAGACTATGAGAAACGGCAAAGCGATGGATTCCCCAAATATTTTCCCGGTCATATCCTAGCGCGTCTAAAAAATGGTAGTGAAATCAAAAAGGATATTTTCATAAATAAAGGCAATTTTGACAATCCTTTGAGTTTTGATGAGCTGAAATTTAAATTTTTAAGCAATGCGAAATTAGCTTTAAGTGAGAACGAATCGATGAATCTACTTGATAAAGTGATGAATTTGGAGGCACAAAGGGAGTTTATGTGATTTATGATGAATCTATAATTTTGCTATAATTACGCAAAATTTAGATTCACATAAGGACAAAAAGCGATGGCAAATATCAACTATGAAAAATATGCGCGTATGTCGCAAAAACAGCTATTTAACTCACTAATTAGCGCAGAGAAAAAAGAGCGAGATATTATCGAGCGCACACATAGGCAACTAAGCGATACACGCAATTTGATAGCATATCTAAAAGTGCGAATCAAAGAGGGATTTAGCAATAAAAACGAATTTGTATCACTAAAAGATTCGGGCTTAATTGAAATGGCTAATGAAATCAAAAAAACGCTTTCGGCGCGGGAATTAGCACAGCTAGAATGGGAGTTAGAAAGGGATATAAATACGGATTATGGCGATGAATTTTGAGATTATATTAGATAAAAAATCTATAAAATTTTTGCAAAAACTCGCCAAATCCGCACCAAAAGAATATACCAAAATAATTGACTTTTTGGACGACAAACTAGCAACTAGCGAAAATCCCTGCCTTTTGCCTAATGCAAAGTATTTGCAGGGCTTTGATGATAATCGCTATCGGTGGCGTGTGGGTGAATATAGAATCATCGGCATTGTGGAAAATGGCAAATATAAAATCATACAAGTGATAAAAATCGCAAAGCGCGATGAGGGCACTTATAAAGGGCTATAATTTTTACCTTTTTCTTGTGCTAAACATACTAGAAATTTTATGTGTAAATCTACTTAAAAATCGCCAATGTTTTTTGTTATAAAGACTGATGAGGTAGATTGCGATAATGGCGAGAATCCCGCCCATAGCGGTGCTAAGCTCTGGCTTTTCGCCCAAAATCACAAATGATAAAAGCACGGTGAAAAATGGCACTAACAGCGTGAAACTCGCACTTTTAGTAATGCCTACCACCTCAATGCCCTTGTAGTAAATGCTCGTGCCAAAAATAGTGGATAAAATCGCCACGATTGCAAGGAATCCAAGCGATTGAGGCTCGACAAATATCGCAAAATCCGCGCTTTTCAAAAACGGCACAAAAAGCAGTGAGCTGACAAACGCGCTATAAAAGTTGATGATAAGCGGGTGGAGCGGAAGTTTGCGCACACTTAGCGTTACACAAGCCCACAAAAACGCCGCTAAAATGAAAAATAAATTAAATGAATCAAAAAGCGTCCCTTTGCCAGATATGAAAAAAATACCAGAAATTAGCCCGATTCCAAGTCCTATGCACTCTATGCGACTAAGAACCGCACGAAAGATTATCACACTTAGCAAAGTGGCTAAAATAGGCGATAAAGTCGTGGTAATCACACCTGCGCTCCCTGCGTTGCCCAAATTTATCGCGTAGAAAAATACGAGCGAGTAAAGTGCGTTTGAGGCGATATTTATGGCTAATCGCGGGTAGCAAAAGCGTGGGATTTTTAGGCTTAATTTGTAGTATTTGATGAGCGGTAAAAGGCAGATTGCCACAAGCGCGAATCGCCCAAATGCCACGATAAAAGGCGAATGATTGCTTGATAAAATCTTTGAAATAGGCCACGATAAGCCCCAAAAAAACATAGCAATAAAGAGTAAAAAAATAAAAGTTTTTTGCATTTAGAAACTCAATAGAATGAAATGTGGATTGCTTCGGCGATTCGATGAATCGCCTCGCAATGACGGGGTTTTTTAGATTCGATGCTATTTTGCAAACAAACAAATTTTAGTATTTGCGGTGTGGCTTTTGTATTTGTAAAAAATTTTGGGATAAAACTAGACTTGGTGTCTGTTGATTCCCAAAATTTTTTACAAGTGCGAAATTGCATACCCCAAGATGAATTTAGTCGCATATCACGCATTTTTTAGCTCTTTAATCTCGTTATATATCTTTGGAAACGCGCTACTACTCGGCTCAAAATACACACTATCAAAAAGTTTCTCATTGATTCCTCGCGCTTTTTCTAAATTATTTAGTATTTTATATCCTCGTCTTATCATCGCGCAAACATTCACTACCTCCCCGCTAGTGCCACTTACAACGATTATATCATTATCGCTCACACTATCAAAAATCTCATACATTTCGGCGTATTTTGGAGCCTGTTCGTAGAAAAATACGATATTTGGCTTTAGCTTGGGATTGCCACATTTTGGGCAGGGCGTGAAATCATAGGGCGCGTAGCCAATAGTTGCGATATGTTCGCAATTCTCACAGCGAATCTCCCATAATTTGCCGTGTAAATGTAAGATATTTGCTTTGTCATATTCGGCGAAAATATCAGTTTTTTTGTCATTCTGAGGCGACAAAGTCGCCGAAGAATCCACTTTATTTTCTTTTTTGGATTCTTCGCTACGCTCAGAATGACGGCTAGATTCGCCCTCTAAATAAGCCCTCTCAAACAAATCATCGACATTTTGTGTGATATTTACCACGCGAAATTCACGCGCCAAACGCATTGCGATTTTGTGAGCGATATTTGGACGCACGGTCGCTAATTCCTCACGGCGCAGGTTGTAAAATTTATGCACTAGCTCGTAATTTTTGCGCCACGAGTGATAATTACACACGACATTTGGGTCGTAATTCGCCCAAAGTCCGTTACTATCGCGAAAAGTCGCCAATCCACTCTCCGCGCTAATCCCCGCCCCACTAAATATAATAATTTTGCCGTTTTTGAAATTTTTTAGTTTCATAGAATTCCTTTGGATTTAACTATTAATTATTTAAAATTCTATTGCCTTTAAGCTAAATTTATATTTAAAATGCTAAAATCCGCCTTTCATTTTTTCATTTTTACAAAAATTCAAGCGCGTTTATCCTAATTTTAGTGGGCGGAAAGCCTAATAAAAACGCGCTAGTTAAACTAAAATACAAAGGAGATTAAAATGGTAACAATGAAAGATTTGCTTGAATGCGGTGTGCATTTTGGGCATCAGACGCGTAAATGGAATCCAAAGATGAAAAAATTCATCTTTTGCTCTCGCAAAAATATCCACATTATCGACTTGCAAAAGACTATACGATATTTTCGCTATGTTTATAGTGTCATCAAAGAGGCATCCTCTCAAGGGCAAAGCATAATGTTTGTCGGCACGAAAAAACAAGCTAGTGAGACGATTAAAGAGTATGCAAATAGCGTGGGAATGCCCTATGTGGATTATCGGTGGCTGGGTGGAATGCTAACAAACTTTGGCACGATTAAAAAAAGCATTCGCCGTTTGGAGCTGATTGAGGAAATGGAATCAAGCGGACAAATCGAGCTTTTGACAAAAAAAGAAAAGCTAAGCCTTTTGCGTAAAAAAGAAAAATTAGAGCGATATTTGGGCGGTGTGCGCAATATGAAGCGATTGCCTGATATGATTTTCATCGTGGATATTGTAAAAGAACATATCGCCGTTGATGAAGCGCGTTCGCTAGGCATAAAAGTCATCGCGCCACTAGATACGAACTGCGACCCTGATAAAGTCGATTACCCAATCCCGGGGAATGATGATGCGATTCGCTCTATTGGGCTATTTTGCAAGGAAATCACAGAGGCGATAATTGAGGGGCGCGAAAGCAATAAAGATGAGATTAGCGCGGATTCGGGCGATTACAGCGATAAAAGCGATGAAAATTTTGAGGAAATGATGAATAAAATGGGCGAATCCGAGATTGAAGAAGCCCAATCCAAAGCAAATGAGGTGCGCTAATGGAAATCTCTGCATCTTTAGTAAAACAACTGCGTGAAATGACAGACGCAGGAATGATGGACTGCAAAAAGGCGTTAGTCGAGGTAAAAGGCGATATTGAAAAGGCGGTAGAATTTTTGCGCGAAAAAGGACTATCCAAAGCCGCCAAAAAAGCGGACAGAGTCGCAGCCGAAGGCACAATCGCGCTTTTTAGCGAAAATGGCAGGGCGATTATGGTGGAAATCAACAGCGAGACGGACTTTGTGGCTAAAAATGAAAACTTTAAAAATCTCTGCGCCAAGACGATTGAACTAATCAATAAAAATAATATTAACGATGTCGAATCGCTAAAGGCTTTAAAAGTCGATGGCGTGGCGTTTGAGGATTATCTAAAAGGTGAGATTGCCAAAATCGGCGAAAATATCGTGGTGCGCCGAATCGCGCTTTTAGATTCCACGCCAAATACGATTGTAGGCGCATACTTGCACTCAAATGCGCGAATCGGCACGATTGTCGCACTAAAATTTAAAAACGCCGAATCCAAAAGCAAACTAAGCGAATTAGTAAATAATCTCTGTATGCACGCAGCGGCGATGAAGCCCAAAATCATAAGCGCGGAAGCCTTTGAAAATGACTTTATCCAAAAAGAAAAAGCCGCCCTCATTGCTGAAATCAAAAAGGGCAACGAGGAGCTAAAAAGGCTTGGCAAAACGCTAAAAAATGTCCCTGAATTTGTCAGCAAAAAAGAGCTTACGCCACAAGTCATCAAGGCAAAAATCGAGGAATTTAAAGCAAATCTCCGCGCACAAAAAAAGCCTGAAAATATCATTGATAAAATCGCTGATGGAATGATGGAGCGATTCGTTGCGGACAACACTTTGCTAGACCAAAGGCTTAGCTTTTTGGGGCAGTATTTTGTGATGGATGATAAAAAAAGTATTGAGAAAGTTTTGGCGGAAAAAAGTGCCGAGATTGGCGATAACATTGAGATTGTGGAATATGTGCGATTCGAGTTAGGCGAGGGCATAGAAAAAGTCGCTGGGGATTTTGCAAAAGAGGTAGCAGAGCAAATGAAATAACGCTAGATTCGCGATATTTACGCGAATCTGCCAAATCTTTAGGCGAATCTAAAAAGGGCGAAAAATGAGTGGGATTTTATTAGAAGCGCGGGATTTGGGGCATAGCTTTGAATCGGTGCTTTATAATGGCGTGAATCTTGCGTTGCGTGGGGGAGAGAGTGTCGCTATTTTGGGCGTTAGTGGCAGTGGCAAATCCACGCTTATAAATAATCTTTCATCATTTCTAAAGCCCAAAAATGGGCGCGTTTTTATCGGCGGGAGCGATATTTATGCCCTTAGCGATAGTGAGATTTTGCGCCTTAGGCGAAATATTTTAGGCATAATCTTTCAATTTCACTATCTTTTTCGCGGATTTAATGCGTTAGAAAATCTGCAAGTGGCGTCTATTTTGGCAAATCAAAGCATTGATAAAAATCTATTAGAATCCTTTGGAATCGCACATATTTTAAAGCAACAAATTGGCGAATTAAGTGGCGGACAACAGCAACGGCTCTCAATCGCGCGGGTTCTAACCAAAAAGCCACGCATAATTTTTGCCGATGAGCCGACAGGGAATTTGGACGCCGAGACAGCGCATAGCGTAATGGAGGTGGTTTTTGACTATGTGAGGGCGCAAAATGCCACAATGATAGTGGCTACGCATAATTTGGAGTTAGCAAAGTCCTGCGATAGGGTTTTTTATCTAAAAGATTGCGCGTTAGTGGAAAGCGCATTTTAGGGCAATAGGGTGGAATCCAAACAACGGAAGAAATTGCGGTGGGAGTTTTGTGGTTTTTGTGGATTTTTGGGAGCGAAGCTAGACTTGGAGTCTGTGAGCCTCCCAAAAATCCACAAATCCGTGAAAGGCGCACCCAAGAGCGAATTGAATAAGGGCGTAGAATGGAGCTATTTAGTTATTTAAGCGAAGGCAATGTCGCTAATTTCATTCTTTTGATTTTGCGCTTTAGTGGCATAATAGCGTTTTTCCCATTTTTTGATTCGCGCCTTGTGCCTATCAGTGTGAAAGCTGCGATGATTTTCTTTTTGGCACTTTTATTTTATCCGCTTTTGCCACCATTTGATACAAATATCACTATTTTAGAGTTTATCATTGCGGGGCTTAGCGAGTTGCTTTTTGGATTCATTGCGGCATTTTTCTTGCAAGTGGTGTTTAATGCAATCGCCTATGCTGGGGAGCTTTTGGGCTTTAGTATTGGTATGAGCGTGGGTAGCGCGTATGACCCTGTGAGCGGGGCGCAAAATCTT
>JBNMHH010000015.1:0-15142 GCA_050872665.1 Helicobacteraceae bacterium | reverse complement strand
GTGCCATTTAGCCCGATAATCAGCCCATAGCCTGTGAGTTCGTTCTCACGCACACCTAAAATACTGCTAATGTCCTTTATTTTCGCACATAGCGCGAGATTCGCTAGTAGCATTAACGCTAGAAATATCCTCACTTCGTAATCCTTTTTGAAATGATTTTTTTATGAATCTTTTAAGCAAATGGCATTCCCACGCGTGGAATAATTTGTCATTGCAATGGCATATTTAATGAATCGCCGAAGCAATCCACACAAAAACAAAATAGATTGCCACGATTCGGCTAACGCCGAATCTTGCAATGACGATTCCACCACCTTGTCATTGCGAGTGCGACTTGTCGAACGAAACAATCTATACCTTATTAGTCATACTGAGAGTAATAGTGCGAAGTATCCATTTAAGCGATTCGTGCATTAAAAGCAAATCCCTAACTTTAAGCGAATCTAAAAATAATTTTGGATTGCCACGATTCGGCTAAAGCCAAATCTCGCAATGATAAATCTTTACGCTGTCATTGCGAGTGAGTGAAGCGAACGAAGCAATCTATTTAATTTTTTTGGATTGCTTTGGGCAAAGCCCTCGCAATGACGAATCTCAAAATTACAAATCTACCACATTATGCTTTAAAATTTACCTTGCAAATTAGCCAACAATCGCAAATATTGTGAATCTTTTGGGAAATTGACTTAAGATTCACTTAATGCTTTTTTGTTACAATCAAATCCTTACATTTTTTTAAAGAAAAAGGAAATTTTATGCAACACCTTAATCAAAATTCGCGCTTATTTTTATTGCTGAATCTCGCGGCGATTTCGGCATTTGGTCCATTTATCACGGATTTTTATCTCCCTGCCCTGCCTAGTATGGAGAGCGTGTTTAGTGCGACTACCACGCAGATTCAGCTTACTATCACTTGCTCACTCATAGGACTTGCGCTTGGACAGCTTTTGATTGGTCCTTTAAGCGATAAATTCGGCAGGAAGCCCATTTTGCTAGTGTCATTTGTCGTTTTTATCCTATCGACTATCGGCTGTTTGTTTTCGGTTGAAATCTATTCATTTATATTTTTTCGCCTCATTCAGGGCGTTGCAGGAAGTGGTGGCGTGGTGGCGTCCCGCTCGATTGTGGCGGATTTGTTTAAGGGCGAAGATTTGGCGAAATTTTTCGCAATGCTTGGGGCAATACACGGATTAGCTCCCATTTGTGCGCCACTTTTGGGTGGGCTAATGCTAAAATTCACCGATTGGCACGGCATTTTTGTGATTTTACTAGCCATTGGCATTGTGCTTTTATTTGTGAATCTCTTTTTTAAAGAGAGTTTGCGCGTGGAAAATCGCGCCAAAGGCAGTATTTTGCAGAGTTTTCGCTATGGACATATCCTAAAAAATCGCAAATTTATGGATTGCGTTTTCGTGCAGAGTTTCGCTATGGGCGCACTTTTTAGCTTTATCGCGTCAAGCTCATTTATCTTTCAAAAGCATTTTGGCGTGAGTGAGCTGACATACTCAATGCTATTTGCGGGAGTGGCGATAGGCACGGCGTTTGGCGCGAGTATCACACCACTTTTAAAATCACGGCGCAGGGCGTTAAAAGTCGGCATCGTGGGGCTTACCGCAATGGGACTTGTAATCTTTGTGCTACTCAATCTAAAAGCGCATTTCTTATTGCTCGAGGGCGGATTTTTCCTAACGATGATATTTTTGGGCTTTATAATGCCGACTTCCACCGCCCTAGCTATGGAGATGGAGCGCGAAAACGCAGGGAACGCATCTGCGGTGCTGGGATTTGCAGTATTTTTCATAGGCGGAATAGTCTCGCCACTAACGGGGCTAGGCGACGATATATTTCTCTCCACAAGCCTTGTCATCGTATTTTGCATAATATGTGCGGTGATTTTTGGCACAAAAGTGGTAAGAGAATTTGGCGGGGTGGATTTGCGATAATTTTTAATTTGTGGATTTTTGGTGTCAAGGGGGAGACTTGAACTCCCGACCTCCGGCTTATGAGACCAGCGCTCTATACCAGCTGAGCTACCCTGACTTTATGTAGAAATTTTGCAGAAAATAAAAGCGTGATTATGCCCTAAATTTATGCCAAAGTCAAACTTTAATGAAATGAATTTGGATTGCTTCGTTGCGTTCGCTTTGCTCACGCGCCTCGCAATGACGATTACCCTACTCCGTCTTTGCGAGTGAGTGAAACGAACGAAGCAATCCACACCTGCGCTCGTCATTGCGAGAAAATGAGCGTAGCGAATTTTCGTGGCAATCCAAATAAAAAATAGAGAGTGGATTGCTTTGGCGATTCGTTGAATCGCCTCGCAATGACGAGTGGGGACAATGACGGGGTGGGTAGAGTCGTCATACCGAGCGAAACGCAGTG
Source organism: Helicobacteraceae bacterium (assembly GCA_050872665.1). Classification (GTDB taxonomy): domain Bacteria; phylum Campylobacterota; class Campylobacteria; order Campylobacterales; family Helicobacteraceae; genus NHYM01. The sequence goes on along the minus strand of JBNMHH010000015.1, from coordinate 12,760 downwards.
TAGCGAAGTATCCATTTTGGCGATTCGTGAAACAAAGGCGAATCACTCACTTTGATTGAATTTATGGTTAATTCGCTTTTAGAACATTGATTCGGCTTGTGATTTAGATTCGCTTGATTTGGATTCTTCGCTACGCTCAGAATGACGAAAGAAAGTGTTTGGATTGCTTCGGCAATAAAATTGCCTCGCAATGACGATTCACTACTTATCCCTAATAATCCCTTACAGCGATATAACACGCAGTCATAAAGCCCAAAAATGCAAACCCTATAATACAAGCTACCACAATTTCCATTTATAACCTCCCTATTTCTTTGATGATTCGGCTTATCTTTCGTGCAAGTAACATTACGATTACAACAGACAGCAAGGCAACACCCACGCATAGATAAAACAAAATGCCATTTACGCTATCATACTGCGTAGCGACAAATGCTACAACGGCAATCAATATAGTTACAAAATAATTCTGCCAACGCCTAAGTTCGTTTAATTTCTCTTTCTTTTCATCTATTGGTGGCATTTGCGCTCCATAAAATTATTTTTGCGGGATTATAGCATAAATTTGGGAATTTTGGATTGTATGAATTACTAAAAAACTGCGCTTTTTTGGATTGCTTCGGCAATAAATCGCCTCGCAATGACGAGGTGGGGGGGGGCAATAATGGGGTGGTAGAGTCGTCATACTGAGCGAAACGCAGTGTAGCGAAGTATCCATTTTGGCGATTCGTGACACAAAGGCGAATCACTCACTTTGATTGAATTTATGGTTAATTCGCTTTTAGAACATTGATTCGACTTGTGATTTAGATTCACTCGATTTGGATTCTTCGCTACGCTCAGAATGACGAAAGAAAGTGTTTGGATTGCTTCGGCAATAAATTGCCTCGCAATGACGGGGTGGGGGCAATGACGGGGTGGGTAGAGTCGTCATACTGAGCGAAACGCAGTGTAGCGAAGTATCCATTTTGGCGGTTCGTGAATCAAAGGCGAATCACTCACTTTGATTGAATTTATGGTTAATTCGCTTTTAGAACATTGATTCGGCTTGTGATTTAGATTCGCTCGATTTGGATTCTTCGCTACGCTCAGAATGACGAAAGAAAGTGTTTGGATTGCTTCGGCAATAAAATTGCCTCGCAATGACGATTTGTGGTGGAGTCGTGGGGTTATTTTGGATTGCTTCGGGCGACAAGTCGCCCTCGCAATGACGAATCATACCACTCTTCGTCTTTGCGAGATTCGGCAACGCCGAATCGAAGCAATCTAATCTTGCAATGACGAATCGAGATGATTCGCAAATAGCAAAATTAGAATGAAAGGTTAAACTGCACTTCTGCTAGGACATCGCCTATGTTACCATTAGCTCCGTTTTTTGCTCTTTGTTGTCCAGTCAAGCCTAGATAGCCTACTTGTGGGATTATGGAGAATCCAGCACCCACTTTATATGGTAGTTGCACGAATGCTGAGTAAGAATGCAAGTTTATTAAATCATTTTTAACATAAGCATATTGATAACCCAAGCCTAGTTTGAATGCTAAGTCAGCATTTAGATTCACACCATATTCTAGTGCCACAGCAGCTAGATTCGTATTGTCTCCTCCTCTAGCATTAGCTCCAGTAGCTGAAACGCCTAAGTTTTGGAAACCTGTGCCTATTGTAGGAGTGCCTAGTTTCATTTCGCCTATTTTATCAGCATTATATCCATAAGATAGCAACGCAGATACATATTGGTCGCCAAATGTAGGGCGGATACCAGCTGCTAAAAATGCTGAGTTTTTAGTGCCTTCTCTAAAATTCGCCCTTGCAGATTTGTCATTTCTATACGCATAAGATGCCACTACTTTAGCACGAATCGAGCTATCTTTATACTCATATCCTAGTGAGAATCTAGGCACTTCATAGCCACCGCCACCAGCAGTCGCATTTCTAGAGTCGTTTTCGCTGATAGAGAATGTAAGCCCAGCTACGCTATAAGCGATTTGCAATCGTCTTGTAGAAGCGCTAGTCCCACCAAAACCATTTAGCCCACCATCTGTATCGAAGATAGAGCTTGAGAAACCGCCCATTGAGGTAACTAGCTCATTTTTACCTGCTAGTAGCTTACCTGCATCGCCGAAATCATATCCAGCGTAGATTTGACGGAAGCCTGTGTTGCCACCAGCACCTAAAAGTGTGCTTTCGCCCACGCCGATTAGTGCTGCGCCAAATAGTTTGCCTACTGTGAAGTTAATACCGATTCGTGAGTTACCTTGAATCCCTGATAGGAATTCACCTTGATGATTTCCTCCGTTGCCACTATTGAAGCCATATCCTAAAACAGCTCTTGCTGTCCCAAATACGCCAAAACTTTTATCGCCATCTTTGTAAATCTCCGCCGCACCTAGCTGCCCGAGCAATGCTCCTGCTGCTATCGCGCTGATTAAAACTCTTTTCATAGAATACCTCCTAAAAATTTTTTATAAAGAGCGATGAAATTAAAGCAAAAGTAGTGCCATTTGTCAAGGAAAAGTGAAAAAATGTTATGAAAATGTGGAAAAATGTAATGTTTTGTAATGGAAATGGTGGATTTGTCATTGCGAGATTCGGCAACGCCGAATCGTGGCAATCTATGCCAAAGTCTCCGTCATTGCGAGACTTGACGAAGTCAAGGCGTGGCAATCCAAACCTTACCCCGTCATACTGAGCGGAACGCAGTGTAGCGAAGTATCCAAAGCACGAGAATCTGAATAAATCAAAGCGTAATGCCTCAAAAGCGAATCAACCATAAATTCACACAAGGTAAGCAAATCGCCATTGATTCACAAATCGCCAAATATGGATACTTCGGGCTAAAGCCCTCAGTATGACGAGTGGGGGTGGGCAATCCAAAAAAAAGAGTCGTCATTCTGAGGCGACAAAGTCGCCCCACGCCGTCATACTGAGCGGAACGCAGTGTAGCGAAGTATCCAAAGCACACAAATCTAAAAAAAATAAAAACACAATGTTACAAAATTAAATCAAAACAAATCCTCATATAAATCCCTCCATTGCGGATTAAAGTCGTATATCAATTTTGTCTTAAATGCGCGTTTCTTACCTTTGAGATATTTCTCACGCGCAATCGCATTTTCTATACACTCGCACACTTCGTAATATCCAAGTTTGTCAATCCCATATTTTTGCGTGAATCCGCATACGAGTTTGTGTTTATGCTCATAAATGCGCTTTTGCAAGTCGCTAGTTACGCCTACATAAAGTGTGCCGTTAGGTTTATTAAAGAGTATATAGACAAAGCCTTGCTTAGTTTTGCGCATTTTGTGCCCTTGAATTTTGTGTTGTGGATTGTAGCGAAAATTTGTGTAAAAGTTTGATTTGCTTTTGGGGCATTGATTTTTCTTATCGTTTAAATTCTCGTGGCTTGGATTCTTCGGCGACTTTGTCGCCTCAGAATGACGAAATGGGTGGGGTGTGGGTGTGGATTGCTTCGGCGTTTGCAAAGCCCTCGCAATGACGGGGTGGGGAGGCAATGACGAATCGCCATACCCTGTCATTGCGAGACTTGACGAAGTCAAGGCGTGGCAATCCAAAAAAAATAAAGAATAGATTGCTTCGGCATTTGCAACGCCTCGCAATGACGGGGTGGAGTGAATTTTTGGATTGATTCGGCAATAAATTGCCTTGCAATGACAATCTTTATATTTTTTAATCCTAAAAATCATATAATTGCGCTTTTTTTGATAAAAAATTTGTAAAGGAAATCATTATGAAACCCACGAAATTGGCTGTTTTTGACTTTGACTCCACGCTAATGAATGGCGAAACTATCGATGAATTGGCAAAAAATCACGGCGTGAGCGAAAAAGTCGCCGAAATCACGCACCTAGCGATGGAGGGCAAACTAGATTTTTATGAGAGCCTAATAAGGCGCGTGGCGTTTTTGCGCGGTATGAAAGAAAAAACGGCGATTGAGATTTGTCGCAATCTGCCCCTAAATGACGGCGCGATTGAGATTGTCCCTGCGTTGCAGAAAAAGGGATATAGGGTTGTGTGCTTTAGCGGTGGATTCAAGTATGCGACTACGCATTTTAGGGAAGTGCTGGGCTTTGATGCGGAATTTAGCAATATTTTGCACGCTAAAGACGGCATTTTAAGCGGTGGCGTGGGCGGAGAGATGATGTTTAGCGATTCTAAGGGCAAAATGCTAAAGACTTTGCAACGACTGCTAAATATCTCGCCAGAGGACACAATCGCCATAGGGGACGGCGCGAATGACATTTCTATGTTTAAATACGCGAATAAAAAAGTCGCATTTTGCGCCAAAGACGCGCTAAAAAAGGAAGCAAATGTCATCGTGCTACATAAAGATTTGCGCGAAGTGTTGAAATATGTGTAAGATTCAAATATAGAAATTTGGGAGCGATTTTATGATAAAACTAGCGGATTTTAGCCTGTGGTGCGACTTTGTAGAGAGGGAATTTTTAGCCACAGAATTTAGGGCGATGATTGAGCGGGGCGAAATAAAGGGCGCGACAAGCAATCCAGCGATTTTTGCAAATGCGATTTTAAGCAGTGGCGCGTATAAAAGCGACATTACAAAGCTAAAGAGTGAGGGCAAAAACGCAAAGGCGATTTATGAAAACCTCGCATTTAGCGACATAAAAAGCGCGGCGGAGAGTTTGTTTCCGCTATGGGAGCGCAATCCAAATGATGGCTTTATTAGCATTGAGATTGACCCGAATCTGTGCGATGATTCGGCAAAAAGTATTGATGAGGGAGTGCGAATCGCCAAAGCAATCAATATGCCAAATGTGATGATAAAAGTCCCCGCCACAAGCGCAGGATTCGAGGTGATGAGTGCGCTTTACGCTAAAAAAATCAGCGTAAATGCGACTTTGATATTTTCGCAAAATCAAGTGCAAAAGTGCTTGGAGGCGTTTAGCGAATCTAGAGTGAATCCAAATATAAATCGTGCGCCAAAGGCTGTGATTAGCATTTTTGTATCGCGCTTTGATAGATATTTGGAGAGCAATCCTGCGCTAAATGTGGGCGATTCAAGCAAATCAAACGATGAAAACGCCTCCGCACCCAAGCTAGGCATTTACAACGCAATGAAATGCTATGAAATCATTGAGAAATTTGGCAATCCGCATATCCGCGCACTTTTTGCCTCCACAGGCGTAAAAGGCGACAAAATCCCAAGTGCGTATTATGTGGAAAAATTATTGCTAAAAAATAGCATAAACACCGCGCCACTAGCGACTATTAGGGATTTTATCAAGTTAGATTCGCCCCTAATCAAAGTCGCGCCCAATATCAATGAATATTTAGCGAAATTTGAAGTTACAAAAATCGCAGATGAATTGCTAAATGCGGGGTTAGAGGCATTTAGAGGCGAATTTGAAAAAATGCTAAAAAGCATTTAAAAATGCGAATCTGTGGTGCAAGATGATTGTTTATGTGGATTGCTTCGTGCGACAAGTCGCACTCGCAATGACGATACCATACTCCGTCATTGCGAGACTTGACGAAGTCAAGGCGTGGCAATCCAAAAATATTGTCATTGCGAGAAAATTTTGTGTGGCAAAATTTTCGTGGCAATCCATTTTAATTTTGTGGATTGCTTCGGCGTTTGTAACGCCTTGCAAAGACGAGGTAGTGGGCGTGGGATTGCTTCGGGCAAAGCCCTCGCAATGACGAGTTAGGGACACAATGACGAATTTTCTACGCCGTCATTGCGAGTGAGTGAAGCGAACAAAGCAATCTACACTCCAAATATTTTCCCAAATGAGTCAAAAAATAGCTCTTTTGCCTCGCTTTGTGTGATTGCGATGGTGTCTATATTAAGATTTGCACCTTTGTTTGTTACGCTACCGATGACTTGATAACCTAAGCTAAATTTCTTTGATAGCGCGTCTAGTGCGTCCATATCGTCCTGTGCGACTTCGATAATCGCGTTGCTTTGGGATTCGCTAAAGATTATGTCCTTATTTGCGCCCAAATCGCCTAAATCCACTTCGATTCCATATCCGCCCCAAAGTGCCATTTTTGCCACAGCTACGGCAATCCCGCCATCTTTTAAGGCTTTGGCGGATTTGATGAATTTTGCTCCGTTTTGCAGTAGATTCCACAATGCCAATTCTTTGTAAAGATTGATTTGCGGGGGGATTCCAGCGATTTGATTATGCGTGATTTTTAGCCATAAACTTCCGCCAAAACCCTCACTCAAATCGCCAAGTAGCACAAGTAAATTGCCCTTATTTTTTAGCGCGGAGTCCAAAATATGTGGCGATTCAAGTGATTCTCGCAAAGATTCGCCCGAATCGAAAGCTGAATCTGCCCCATTTCCCGCCGAATCCACGCCCTTAATCAGCCCCACCATTCCAATGCTAGGCGTAGGGTAAATATCCACACCATTTGTTTGATTATAAAGCGACACATTTCCGCTCACCACAGGCGTTTGCAAAACCTCACAGGCTTCCTTAATCCCCTCGCACACTTCGCCAAACTGCCACATAACGCTAGGATTTTCAGGGCTACCGAAATTTAGGCAATCCGTAATGGCTAGTGGCTTCGCGCCACGCGTAGCGCAGTTGCGCCCTGCTGTGGCTACGGCGATTTTCGCACCCTCTTTGGGGCTAAGGTAGCAAAATCGCGGATTGCAATACACGCTGAGTGCCAAAAAATTCCCATTCTCACGCACACGAATCACGCTTCCATCGCCACTACCACTGCCCACAATAGTGTTGCACAAAATCGTATTGTCAAATTGCGTATAGATATAGCTTTTATCGGCGATTTCAGGGTGGCTAAGCATTGCCCTAAAAATCTCATTTTGGCTTTTTTTGCTAGGCGTAATCGCAACGCTTTGGACTTCCGCCAAATACTCTGGCTTATGGACTTCGCGCTTTAAAATAGGCGCGTTGTGGCTAATTGGCGCAATAGGGATATTTCCCACCATTTCACCGCCCCAATACAGCTCCATAACGCCACTAGCCGTTACTTCGCCGATGATTTCGGCATTCACTTCCCATTTTGCAAAAATATCGATAATCTCGCTCTCTTTGCCCTTTTTGGCGCAAAGTAGCATTCGCTCTTGGGATTCGCTAAGCATTAGCTCATAGGGCGTCATCGCAGATTCGCGCATAGGCACTTTGTCTAAATATAGCTTCATTCCGCTAATATTTGTCGAATCACTCGCTCTAGACGCCATTTCAAAGCTAGAGCTAGTAAGCCCAGCTGCGCCCATATCTTGGATTCCCACAATCAAATCTTTTTCAAAAACCTCCAAACACGCCTCTAAAAGCAGCTTTTCGCTAAATGGGTCACCCACTTGCACCGTGGGGCGCAACGACTTTGAATCCTCGCTAAAACTATCACTACTCATCACCGCTCCGCCAAGCCCGTCTCGCCCCGTTTTGCTACCCACATAAATGATAGAATTGCCCACGCCACTTGCTTTTCCGTAAAATATGCTATCTTTTTTTGCGATGCCAAGATTGAGCGCATTTACCAAAATATTGCCGTTGTAGCAGGATTCAAAGCTCGTTTCGCCCCCGATTGTCGGCACTCCCATACAATTACCATAATCCCCGATTCCAGCTACCACGCGCGAAAGCAAATATTTATGCAGTTTGCCCACCTCATCATCACGCAAAATCTCCCCAAAGCGGATTGAATCCAAACTCGCCACAGGACGCGCCCCCATTGTGAAAATATCGCGCATAATGCCACCTACGCCCGTAGCCGCCCCCGCATAAGGCTCAATAAAGCTAGGGTGATTGTGCGATTCCATTTTAAAAATCGCAGCATAATCCCCGCCAATGTCAATCACACCAGCATTTTCGCCCGGTCCTTGAATCACCCAATCCGCCTTCGTGGGGAATCCGCTTAGATAAATCTTACTTGATTTATAGCTACAATGCTCACTCCACATAGCACTAAAAATGCCTAATTCAAGTAGATTTGGCTCACGCCCTAAGATATTTTTTATGTTTCCATAATCATCTTTGCTTAATTTGTGATTTTTGAGAATGTCATCTAAATTTTGCATTTGTCAATCCCGCAATAAAATTTAATCTTTGCTCGTATCTAGCGAATCTATCGCCTTAAGCGCACCAAAAATCAACCCACAAAATACAAGCATTATAAAACTTGCAAATATAAATCCAATCATTTTAGTTTCCTTAACTTTTTAAGATTTTTTAAAAGATAATATATGGCAATCCAAAAGAAAATCGCAATCAAAGCTACGCCGACAGCACACGCGCCCATTTGAAAAGCGTCTATTGTCCTAATATTTACAACCACAAAGGCAAAAATACCAAATAACGCGGTAAGTAGCGCAAACATTGCAGTTTTAACAATGTCTATTTTTACTTTGATTTCCTCTTTTTTGCTCATAGCAATCATATACCTAAAAATTTTAAAAGCGCATTATAACATAAAAGGATTATTTGTGCGGATTTAAGGCAAAAGATTCGCTAAAATTTGATAGAATCGCGTTTAAAAAAATTATGGAGCGATGATGCAAAATATTAGCTTTGATGAATGTGTGGCGTTGATTAAGTCGCTTGAGATTGCGCCTGTGGGCATTGAGCGCGTGTTTTTGAGTGAATGCGTGGGGCGGGTGCTTTGCGAGGATATTATCGCGCGTGAGGACAATCCAAAATTTCACACTTCAAATATGGACGGCTATGCGTTTAATTCGGCGGATTTGGAGGCTTTGCAACGCGTGGGGCTAAAAATCGCAAGTGTGAATAAGGCGGGAAATGCCGAATCTTGCACGATTCAAAAAGGCGAATGTATAAAAACCTTTACAGGCGCAAAAATGCCACAAAATGCGGATTGCCTAGCGATTATTGAGAGCGTGGAAGTGAAAAATGGGCGAATCTTTTTGCATAAAAATGAGAGTGTAAAGGCGTGGAATCACATTCGCAAAATGGGCGAAAATTATAAAAAAGGCGACATTTTGCTTCCCAAAGGCACGATTTTATCGCCGTTTTCTGTTCCAATCCTAGCGCAAAATCACAATATTTTGCTTAGCGTTTATCGCAAGATTCGCGTAGGCGTTTTAAGTGGTGGCGATGAGTTAATTGAACTTGGCGAAATGCCCAAAAGCCAAAATTACATTTATAGCTCCAATAATCACGCGCTTTGCGCCATTGTCCGCGCACTTGGCGCAAAACCTACGATTTATCCGCTTTTGCAAGATAGCCCACAAAATATCCGCGAATCCATTGCAAACGCGCTAAAAGATAATGACATTGTCATCACCACAGGCGGTATGAGTAAGGGCGACTTTGATTTTACAAAGGACATTATCCGCGAGTTTGGGAAATGTGTTTTTAGCGGTGTGCGGATTAAGCCGGGCAAAGTCATCGCGCATATTAAATGTGGTAGCGATAAGCACATTTTCGCGCTGCCCTGCAATCCAAGCTCTAGCATTGTGAGCTTTTTGCTCTTTGGGCGAATCATAATGCAAAAAATGCTTTGCCAAACCCCGCAAATCCCCATAAAAAATGGCAAATTGCTGTGTGATATAGACAATAGCAACAATGACAGGCTTTGCTTTGATATAGCGGATTTGCGCGTGGAGGACGGATTTTACGCCGTGCTTCCGCGTAAAAATCGTAGCTCATATATGATAAATGATTTTAGCGGAGCGTTTTGCATTTTGGCACAAAAAAGCTATCAAAAGGGCGATTTTGTGGATATAATTTTGCTAGATGATTTACTTAAACTTTAAGGGAGGATTGTATGATAAAGGTGCATTTTTTAGGACCTATCGGGATAGATTCGATAGATTTGGATTGCAAAAATTTCGCCGAGCTAAAAGCGGAGCTAGGCAAGATTGAGGATTTAAAGGCGTGGATTCCCCTGTGTGCGGTGGCTTTGAATGATAAAATTATCCAAAATCCTAGCGAAATTGTTTTTAACGATAATGATGAGATTTCGCTTTTACCGCCTGTGTGTGGCGGATAATATGCGAATCTTGTAGGCGAATCGGGGGCGAATCTTATGGGCGAATCAATGCAAAATCTTTGGATAACAAATGGCGCAATCGATACAAATGCAATGCTTACGCACTGGGAAAAGATTGCAAGGGAGCGGAATTTTGGCGCGGTGAGTTTGTTTGTCGGCATTGTCCGCGCTGAGAATGAAATTACTGCGTTGTCGTTTGATATTTACCTGCCACTGCTTGAATCTTGGCTAAATTCGTGGCAACAAAAAGCGCAAACAATCGAGCCACATTTGCAAATCCTAATGGCGCATTCAAAAGGCGATGTAAAAGTGGGGATGAGCTCCTTTATGTGCGGGATTTTATCGCGCAATCGCAAGGGTGCGTTAGCGATTTATGATGAATTTATCGAGGATTTTAAGGCAAATGCGCCGATATGGAAGTATGACATTAAAAACGGCACACGAATCTACGCAAAAGATAGAAGTAAAAAATTGCGTGGCGCGGGGATTTTGTGCTAACAATATTCGTCATTACGAGCGCGACAAAGTCGCGCGTGGTAATCCACTGATTCAATGTGGATTGCTTCGGTGATTCGTGCGAATACGCCAAAGCAATGACGAATTTTTTAAGGGTTAAAATGACAAAAATTGTGGCATTTAGTGGAGTTTCAAATAGTGGCAAAACCACGCTAATTGAGGGGCTTTGCAAAATTTTAATCCCTGAATTTAAAGTCGGCGTAATCAAGCACGACCCCAAAAACAAAGTCGTATTCGACACTATCGGCAAAGACAGCTATAAATTCTTTGAATCTGGCGCAGATGTCGCGGTAATATCGCCTGAGCAAACTACGATTCGCCTAAATAAGGGGCTACAAAACGATATAGTTATGGATTTGCTAAATCATTGTGAGCCTTTGGACTACATTTTTATCGAGGGCTTTAAGACTATACCATATCGGCGAATCTGCGTGGTGCGCGATGAATTTGTGGAGTATGATGTGGAAAATGCGGACGCAATTGCCACGATAAATCCTGCGAATCCCGCATTTAAGGGCAAAGCAATACTTGATTTAAATAATCACAAAGAGGTTTTGGAATGGGTGGATTCGCTAAAATGGTAGCGCAAAAGGCGGATTCGGCTAGTAGATTCGCGGGTGGATTCGCATAAAGATTTGCAATAAAAGGGGACAAAATGCAAGATAAAATCGTTAAAATCGGCATTTTAGTGGCGTCTGATAGGGCGTTTAGTGGCGTGTATGAGGACGCTAGTGGCAAGGCGATAGCTGAGGTGTTGCAAAGCTATCTCACCACCAAATGGGAGGCGAAATACCGCCTAGTGAGCGATGAATTCGCGGTCATAAAAGGTGCGTTATTGGACTTGGCAAAGGAATGCTCACTCATTCTAACCACAGGTGGCACAGGACCCGCCAAGCGCGATGTAACCGTGGAGGCAACTGAGGCGGTGTGCCAAAAAATGCTACCCGGATTTGGCGAACTAATGCGAAGCGTGAGTTTGCGCTATGTCCCCACAGCGATTCTCTCGCGCCAAAGTGCGGGAATCTGCGATGAAACGCTCATCATCAACTTGCCCGGCAAACCAAAAAGCATAAAAGAATGCTTGGACGCGGTATTTCCAGCCGTGCCATATTGCCTAGACTTAATCGGCGGCGATTATTTAGAGACAGATGAATCTATCATTAAAGCATTCCGCCCAAAGGGGTAAAGGCGTGTGAATTGTAGCACTTTAAGTGCCTTTTATCTCATTTGCAATGCAAGTGAATAGACAAAAAATAATATGAATATTTTTGCAGATATTTTACATTTTTCTTAATGCTTTGTGTAGAAAAACTAGATTTTGGAAATTTTGCATCCCAAGTGGCTTTTAATTCGCTACAAACCCGCCTTTGAAAAAAATTTCATTGCCTGTGTGTGTCGCTGTGAGCTTGAAAATCACGCAACCATCTGGGCAAACTATTGTCTTGCTATACTTACTATCACCACCAATATTTTCCAAGTCCCCGCCACTTCGCACCGCCTCCATAGCAGGGAACATTATCATCATTACTTTAGAGCAAATGCCCTGCCCTTCTGCATTTACAGGGCAACCATAGGCGCATTTATATTTATCGCCGATTTCCTCGCCATTCCTACAATATCCTTGCGTTTTCTCTCCCCGCAGGAATCCCACCACTTCGATTTCAAACTCATATTCCTCGTCATACCACTTTTTCATCGCAAGCCTTTAATCGCCCCCTAGATTTTACAAAAATCCTTTATCGCTTCAACCTTATCGGTTTTTTCCCAGCTAAATTCGGGCAATTCGCGTCCAAAGTGTCCATAAGCCGCAGTTTTGCGATAGATAGGGCGGAGTAAGTCAAGCGATTCGATGATTCCCTTTGGCGTTAGGCGAAATACCTTTTTCACGCATTCAGTCAAAATAGAATCTTCCACTTTGCCCGTGCCTTGCGTATCGACAAGGATTGACACAGGCTCTACCACGCCGATTGCATAAGCTAACTGCACCACTGCTTTGTCGCACACGCCACTTGCGACTAGATTTTTAGCGACATATCGCGCCGCATACGCCGCACTTCTATCGACTTTGCTAGGGTCTTTCCCGCTAAATGCGCCTCCGCCGTGCGGACAGCTTCCGCCGTAAGTATCCACGATGATTTTGCGCCCTGTAAGCCCTGCGTCCCCTTGCGGTCCGCCGGTGACAAATTTGCCTGTTGGATTGACAAAGTAGCGGATATTATCGTTTAGATATTCCTTTGGCAAAACTTTTTGGACGATTTCCTCTATCACAGCGTCTTTTAGG
>JBNMHH010000014.1:0-15260 GCA_050872665.1 Helicobacteraceae bacterium | reverse complement strand
CACTAATAATGGTTAAATCTAGCCCCTTTAACTCCGCCAAAATCCCTTGCGCATAGTCGTATAAATCAATGACTTTTTCGCCATTGTAGGCGATTCCCAAGCCTCCGCCTATGTCGATGAATTTTATGTCAATTTTTAGCGCGATTAAGCCCTTTATTAGCCCTACGATTTTCCCCGCGCTTTGCGTGATTGGCTCTAAATTCAAAAGCTGTGAGCCGATATGAAAATGCGCCGCGATTGGTTGCAGGTGCGCAGAATTTTTAGCGTAGATAAACATTTTTTTTGCGCTCTCAATTTCCACGCCAAATTTATTTTCGCGCAGTCCTGTGGAGATATAAGGGTGCGTTTTGGCGTCAATATTTGGATTGACGCGCACACTAATCCGCGCCACTTTCCCCGCCTCACGCGCGATTGCCTCCACACGCAATAACTCGCCCACGCTCTCCACATTGATAAACAAAATATCTAAATCGAGTGCCGTTTGTATGTCGCTATCGCTTTTCCCAACGCCACTATAAATGATGTTATACTTTGGGATTCCCGCAAGTAGGGCGCGTTTGACTTCGTTAATGGATACGCAATCCGCGCCACATTCCAAACTCGCCAAATGCTTTAAAAGGGAAAGATTCGAGTTTGCTTTGAGTGCGTAGCAAAGCATTGATTTTCGCGCGTTAAAGGCGTTTTTGAATGATTCGACATTTTGCGTAATTTTATCAAAATCATAAATATAGGCTGGAGTGCCGTATTTTTGGGCGAGATTCGCAATGTGGCTTAGGATATTGTCAGTTTTTGGCAAGATTTTCCTTTAAAAGTTGAAATTTTAGAGTGAATTTTACCACAAGATTTGCATATTTAATAGATTGTGCTAAAATTACAAATAAAAAGTTAATAAGGCGATATGTAAGCGATATTTTAATTTTTAGGGGGCACAAAATGAAAGCGATAAAAGCAATGAATCAAAGCGCAAATAAAAGCGCATTTAGTATGATAGAAGTTATATTTGTGATAGTTATCATAGGGATTATGGCTTCAACGGCTATGTTTTATATGCCACGCACTGCATTAAAACAAGCAAGTGAGACAATGATGACGAATCTAAAATATACCAAAACCCTAGCACAGCTTGATGATAGGAATTTTTTGATGAATGATAATGCTAGTGGCGATTCGAAGGTGATACAAAATCGATTGGCAAATCAACAAAAAGGAATGTGGCAGTTTCAATTTCATAGCTCAAATACGACTACAGGTTCAGGCAACACATACACAATCTACGCAGAAGAGCCTAGCGACTCAACCACTAGCTTTGATGGACAGCCAAATAATCTAGATATAATCGCAATAGACCCGATGACAAAGGAATGTATTAGCGGATATAGTGGCACGAATTTGCGTGGTTGCGATGATAAATACGCCAAAGAAGCGCGATTTTATGATACATTTCAAACGCAATTAGAGAGCATTCAAAGCGATGATTGCAAGGGCTGGAGCAATAGAAACACATTTGCAATATACTTTGACAGCAAGGGGAATCCATATTGCAAAGTGACAAATAATGGCACTATCACTGCCCTAACAACATCCGTTACCATAAAGCTAAAGCGTAAAAATGAAAGTGCCTATATCTGTATCACAAAAGGAGGCGTCATTGACGGGGGCAATGTTGTAGATAGCAACAATAATCCCATAAAAGACGCAGAGGGCAGAATGCGAGGAATCCCTGTCAGCAAAGATGGCAAATGCTACGATATTTAGGGCGATTTTGGTGTGAGCTATTATAGGTGCGATTCGTAGCGTAAATCACTTATAAAGGTTAGAGCGTTTGAGGTTATTGCTAGTTATCGCCATTGCGCTAAGTCTCGCAAGTGGCGCAGGTAGCCCAGAGCCTTACTATCGCTTGGATAATTTTGATAGCCGATATAAATTGTTAGATGACCCACCCGCGCCACCAGAAAAAACAAAACAGCTAAATCCATCATCGCTTTACAAAGCAATCCGCCCTGCACGAATCAAAAAAGAGCCAAATTATAGGCGCGTAGAGATTCTCCCACCAGCTAAGCGAATCGGTAGCGATAGAGAGTTTGATTATAGGCGAATCAAGGTATTTCCTAATAAACAGGCTTTGATTCGCAGTGGATTACCCTACTATGCGCCTAGAGCGCATTTTTTGTTGCTAGGGATAAATGGCGGAGTGGATTTGTTTAGCAATGCCAAAAAGCTAGTGGCAGTGGAGATTGCAGGGCGAATCGGGTGGCATTATTTTTTTAGCGATGATGATAACTCTAGCTCTATGCGCATTTATCTTGGCGTAGGTTCGCCAATACCCGCAACTGCTGGGCTTTCACAGGCGATAAGTGGGAATCTAAATATCGATTTTCTAATAAATGCGATTTATTTGGACTTTTTTATTGGTGGCGGATACGGCGGGGATTATTTTCTCAAAGAGCGATTTTTTTCACACGGATTTTTAATTAACGCTGGGATTTCTAAAGCAATCGATGCGCATCAAATCGAAGTGGGCGTTAGAGTGCCGTTTTATGGTGCGCTAAAAGGCGCAAATGGGCAGACAAAACATATAATTGATATTACCCTAGCGTGGCATTATCGAATCTAAAAAAGCGCGTTGTCTTTTTGACAATTTGTTCTTGGGTAATCATTTGAATTATTTTTGTATAAAACCGCGCTCAATGGACGCCCAAGTCCTATTTCGCTTGTTTCATACAAAAATAATCCAAAGCACTACCGCAATTACTTCGATTGCGATTGCGCTAAAGCGAATCGACTACAAATCAAATGCAAATTTAATTTTTCGTCATACTGAGCGGAACGAAGTGTAGCGAAGTATCCAAACAAAATAAAATCCAGCGCGTAGCGCAACCACTTAAAGTTTTTACTTCGTTTGGTTTTCGCCAAATGAAGAATTCCCCTGTCATTGCGAGACTTGCCTTTGGCAAGTCGTGGCAATCCATTGTTTAGATTCGTGGATTGCTTCGGCGATTCGTTGAATCGCCTCGCAATGACGGAAAAAGTGCGGATTGCTACGATTTAGGCATTTGCCCAAATCGTAGCAATGACAAAAAAATTATAGTTTCGCCTACCAATTCACACAATATGCGCTATTTTTTATCAGGGTCATCTAATTTTTGCGTCTCTATTATGCAAATCTCATTGCCTATTTCTTTTTTATCAAACTCTTTGCCGTCATTGCTAAGAAGCAACACTTTTTCTTTTAGCTCAACCACATTTTCTATCTCATTATATGTGCCACCTGTGGCATTTGCGATATTTTTCAAAAGCGCGATATTTGTATCGCTAGATTGATGCGAATTAAATGGCTTAATAGCAAAGATATGAATCTTTGTTGATTCGCCTGTAAGTTGCGTTTTTAGATTCTTTGCGCTAAAAAGCATTTTATCTAGATTCTGCGGGTCATCAGACGCGCCATTTGTGATGAGAAACACTTCCTTTTTTAGCCCATTTGCATTAGTGAAATTCCGCATTCCCATAATGAGCCCCAAATTTACCATATTATCAAAAGAAGCTATTTCGTTTATACTCACACCATTTATGGCATTGCTAAAATCCTCCGCATCATAAAAAGTGCCTAAATCACTTAGCCGAATATATGTAAAAGTAACAAGCGAAATTTTGGCAAATTGTTTTTCCCTATCGCCCAAAATGTGATTCCCCACAAATGGCGCGATTTCTTTTAGCGCGTCAATATATGCGCCCATTGATTTATTTATATTTAGCACGATTGCCACTTCTTTTGTGGGGTTTTTGCTAAGATAGATATTAAAATCACCTTGAGAAAAATTGATGATTGTAAATTGCGTATTTTGGGCAATATCTTTGATTGTTAGCGTGTCGCCTGTGAGCGTGTAGAGTATCTCTCTATCGGGGCTTTTATATAGATTTTGCTTATCATCAAAAATCCCGCCCCAAAGCACATTATTATCAAATATGATAATGTGATACAAGGTATTTGCATATCCATTGCCATCAATAGTATCACCATTTCTTGCGACTATTACGCTTTTTGGTATGCTTTGAAATGGACTTTGCGGACTTTGAAGCGTAGGCGCACTTTGTGGTGAGCTTTGTAGCGTGGGCTGTGGTTTTGGGCTATCGGCACTTGGCGCGGTTTTTTTGGCACACCCAATGACAAATAACGAAACGCATAGCAGTGAAATGATTAGTTTAAAAACTTTCATTTTTCCCTCCTTTAATATTTACAATATTTGAATTGTAGCATAGTTTTTAAGTAAATATTATTTAGTTTTGTAAAATTTATTATAAAAATTACAGATTTTTCGCTAGAATCTCGCGGATTTTTAAGATTCCAAACATATTTAGATTCCAAAGGCGAAAAATGAAGCAACTCAAACTAAAAATCAGTGGAATGAGCTGTGCGGCGTGTTCGAGTTCGATTGAGCGAAGCCTAAGGCGCAAGGATTTTGTGGAAAAAATCGAGGTTGATTTGATAAGCGAGTGCGCAAATGTGGCTTATGATGAGAGCAAAGCGACACAAAATCAAATCATTGCGCTAATTGAAAAGCTAGGCTATGGCGCGGAGATTTTCACGCAAAAAAGCGAATCCAAAAAGCAAAATAGCGATTATCTACTTGCCATAATCTTTGCTATCCCGCTATTTTGCGTGAGTATGGGGGCTATGGCATTTGAAAATCTCGCAATGCGCTACACTACGCTACTTTGTGGCGTGGAAATCGCGCTACTTGCGCCTATCCTTTATGCTGGGCGAAAAATCTACGCTAAAGGCTTTAACGCGCTTATCAAACTCGTGCCGAATATGGATTCGCTGGTGTTTTTGGGGAGCTTAAGCGCGATTGCGTATAGCGTGTATATGATTGCGACTTTGGGGGCGCAAAATCCCCACCTAGCGCACAATCTCTACTTTGAGAGTGCTGGAGTAATCATCGCGGTGATTATGCTAGGCAAAAGATTGGAAGCGAAAGCAACGGAGGGCGCAAAAAGTGGGATTGAATCGCTTAGGCGATTCGCCCCACAAACCGCGCTAAAATTAGGCGAATCTAACGAATCTAGTGGGAATTTGGGCGAATCTAGCGAGAAATTAGGTGAATCACTAGAAGTGCGAATCGAATCACTCCAAATAGGCGACATTATCGCTGTGCCTAAAGGCGCGGCTTTTGGCGTGGATTGTGTGCTACTTGGCGAATCCTGCGAAATTGATGAAAGCGTCATCGCAGGCGAATCTAAGCACAAGCGCAAGGCACAAGGCGATTTGATTTACAGCGGAAGCGTGAATTGTGGCGAGATGATTCGCGCTAAAGTGGCTAATGTGGCAAGTGATTCGATGATTAGCAAAATCATCGCTTTGGCGCAGGAAGTCAAAAAAGCCCCCATAGCGCGAATCGCCGATAATATTTCGGCGTATTTCGTGCCTAGCGTGATTGGCATTGCGCTTGTGGCTGGAGTGGCGTGGGGCGTGGCGAGTGGCGACATTCACAAGGCTTTTATCATCTTTAGCTCGACTTTGCTTATTTCCTGCCCCTGTGCGCTGGGACTTGCCACGCCACTAAGCATTCTAATCGCCACAAATATCGCCTCAAAACGCGCTTTTTATTTCAAAAACGCGGAGAGTTTGGAAGTCGCTGCCAAAATCACCACAATGATTTTTGATAAGACAGGGACGCTCACAGATGGGCATTTGCGCGTAGTAGAGTGGGTGGAATCTAGCAACGGCACGGAATCTAGCGCATATTTAAGCACGGAATCGCACCCCACCCGTCATTCTGAGCGAAGCGAAGAATCCAAAAAAGCCGAATTTTTCCCGCTCATCTACGCCCTTGAATCCCAAAGCGAACACCTAATCGCAAAGGCGATTTTGGGCTATATAAAAGAAAATAGCGTGGATTTGGGCGTGAATCTAAGAGTTAGCGAAGTTGCAACCACCGCAGGAAGTGGCATTAGCGCAAAAGTGGCAAATAAAATCGTGCGAATCGGCACGGCGGATTTTGTGGGCGAAACTTGCAAAATCGATTCGGCACTTTTAGAAAAAGGGGTGCAAATCCCGCATACCTCGTGCTTTGTGGGCGTGGATAGCGAGTGCGTAGGATTTTTTGTCATCGCCGATAATCTGCGCCCCAATGCCAAAAATTTAGTGGAAAACCTCCGCACAAAAGGCATAAAAAGCGTCATCTTAAGTGGCGATAACCTAAAAAGCGTGGAATCAGTGGTAAATCTTTGTGGAATCGCCGAATTTTATGCCTCGCAACTGCCCCAAGATAAGCTAAATTTCATCAAAAAAGCGCAACAAAACGGCGAAATCGTGGGCTTTGTGGGGGACGGCATAAATGACGCACTCGCCTTAAAGTCCGCAAATATCGGCGTTGCGCTGAATTCTAGTAGCGATATTGCTATCAAGCAAAGCGACATAATTTTGCTAAATAATGACTTACAAAGCCTAGCCACCGCGCTTTCTTTAAGCAAACAGACGATTCGCAATATCAAGGAAAATCTTAGCCTTGCCTTTGTGTATAATGTGTGCGCGATTCCTATCGCGGTGGGGATTCCGCAACTTTTTGGGCTGAATCTAACGCTAACACCGATGATAGCAGGAGTGGCAATGGGGTTAAGCTCGATAAGCGTGGTAGGAAATGCAATGAGGTTGTATAGATTTAAATAAAAAGCGCGTTGTATCTTTGACAATTTCGCGGGATTCGGCGCGTTCGGCTATTCGATAGACGCTTTAGTCTTATCTCATAGCCTTACGCTTGAAAACCCACGAACTTGCCTAAAGCTACTTCCGCGCGAGAGTCGCTAGTTATTTGAAAAAAAATCGATAGCGATTCGCATTGCGAATCGACTACTAATTAAACGCGAATCTACCACCACTCGTCATACTGAGCGTAGCGAAGTATCCATTTTGGCGAATCATAAATTAAGAGCAATTCGCTCACCTTGATTGAATTTGTGTTTGATTCGCTTTTTAATTATTGATTCGCCCATAATTTAATTTCGTGTGCTTTGGATACTTCGGCGACTTTGTCGCCTCAGTATGACGAAATGAGAGTGCGAATCTACGAATCTAAAAAGATTCGATAGATTCAAATACACAAAAGCGATTCAATCGCACTTAAAAGCTAAATGTATATCGTGCCAAAATGTTATATTTTTGTCCAAAAGTGTATTTTGCCGAGCCTGTTTCATAAGTATAATCCACCAATTTCATAGGCAAAAAAGGCACTCTAGCCACTAACTCCACTCCGTGATATTTAGCGATATTAGTGCGTAAGCCCAAATTTAGCCACGCATCAAAGCCTGTGTATTTAAACTTTGAGCCAACAAATCCAGCCTCCATATCTTTAAAATATTTGCCCTTAATAGTATTGCCACCGATTCCAAATCCTATGAATCCACCAAAATCAGCAATGTCTGTAACCACAAAGTTACCTAAGAAATCCACATTTACGCCGTAATTTATTAGCGTAATATCGCTTCTTTCTAAAATATCATTTCCAAATTCATCAACATTAAATCCATATTCTTTGCCAAGATTGTGATGAATGTCTAAATTTGCATAGTAGCGCAATCCTAAATATTCATTAAAGAATTGTTTGTAGCCTACCACAAAGCCATAGTCAATACCGCTATCTTTTAATGTGTCATCAAAATTGTTTGTATCATCGTAGCCTGTCATAGAAAGCTCCGTGCCTCCACCACCAATGCCAATTCCTACGAATCCACCGCTTTCTTCAGCTAATGCGACACTTGCGCTACCAAACAATAAAGCCAAACTAATTGCGATTTTGGGGAGTGTGTGAGAATTTTTGAAGTTAGATTGCGAATTTGTCTTTAACCTATTCTGCCCCCCCCCATATGTGCGCCAAATAATGAAATTAAAGTTTGTTGCATTTTTATCTCCTTTTTATTGAATTTAATTTTATAGATTCGCGTAAATCTGCAACGAAAAAGCGCGAATCCATAAGGCGAAATTGTAGCATAAAAATTGGAGGGATTTTTGGGATTTTATTTGAATTTATTTAGATTGCTTCGGGCTATCGCCCTCGCAATGACGAAAAAGGTGGATTGCTTTGCGCGAATCTGCGATTCGCCTCGCAATGACGAATCAACCCACGCCGTCATTGCGAGTGAGTGAAACGAACGAAGCAATCTATTTATTTGTTTGGATTGCCACGACTTGCTAAAGGCAAGTCTCGCAATGACGAAAAATTACAGATTCACGCTTGATTTGCGCCTTAGCACAAATCTATTATAAATCATCGCAATGCCTATAAATGCCACGCCCATAAAGACAAATAACGCGACCTTGCCTAGCGAACTAAACGAGCTGGTATCCACGAAAAACACCTTTAGCGCGACAAAGCAAAGCAGTGCGAAGCAGTAGTGCTTGAATCGCTCGACATTTCCTATGATGCCGATGACTAGCAGTGCCACGCTCACGCACACAAGCCCTGCGGAGTAGGCGTATAGCTCGTTTGCGCCATTTAGCGCGTATCGATATGTGAAACCGCCTTCGCCAAAAGCTATGTCGCCTTGCGTCCCAAAGGCGCAGTGGATTGCACCAATTACGGCGCAGATTAGCAAAAATAGCGCAATGAAATCCAAAAAGTAAAGCAAAATTTTGGGGATTTTGGTGTTATTTAGGCAAAATATGACGGCAAATCCAAGCAGTGAAAACGCGCAGTAGAAAAGCATTGTGTTGGGTAGGTAGTAAAATTCCGCTTGGGTTAAGTGTGGCATTGTGTCAAAAAATATATCGCTCCACCCCCAAAGTGCGAGGATATAAAACCACAGCGATTTTGCGCTAAAAAGATAAAAGATATATGTTAGGGCTTTTTGGAGCATTAGATTCGCGGGATTCGCGCCCGAATCTAGCGAATCTACGCTTTGATTTGTAACAAGATTCGCGCCAAATCGCACCTTTGCCACCGCAATCGCAAAAATCCCAAACGCCCCAGCCGTAGCGACAAAGTAGAGATTATCGTTGATAAACGCTACCTCCGCAATGCTAAGCCCATAGTAGATTTTCGCGCAAATGCTTCCCAAAAGCGCGATGATAAGCACGATTAGCGTGGCAAAAATGCTTGACATAAAGCCACTGCAAAATCCCATAAAATTATTTTGCAAAATAATGCCATTTTCCGCGCCGTTGTGATTTGTGCAAAATCGCCCTAAAAGCCATAGATTCACCGCGCAGATAAGCGCGAAAATAGCGTAGTTTTTAAGCCCAAGCACTGCGAATTGCGCTTCGCCAAAGAGATTGCCAAGCAAAGAGTTGCCATTTGTGCCGATAAACGCAAACAAAGCGCAAATAAATAATATCGCCCCGATAAATGCCAAGTCCGCCACACCACGCAACTTTTTGCCCCTAAAGCGCAACGCTCCAAGCCCATAAAGCAAAGCAAATGCCAAAAGCCACATAGCCAAAAAGCGATAGAAATACGCATAGTGTGCGATTAGCGTGAGATTTTCGGCGATTAAAAAAATCGCGCCAAAAAACACAAAGGCATTTAGGCTTAGCAGAGTTTCGCTTCCCCTGCTATGCAAATCTTTCGTGCTGACAAAAGCGTAAATAAAGGCGCAAACGCCAAGTGCGGTGGCGGAGCTAAAGATAAGAGCAGTCTCCCACCACTCCACTAGCGCAAACACCGCGCTTGTGGCAAGTAAAAGCGATAGCGAAAATAGTGGCGTTTTTGCGGATATTTGTTTGGATTCCACAAACGCATTTGCCACAAAGGCGATGATGAAAATCGCCTCTAGCGCGATGATACAATAGCTTGGCAACGCACTAATAAAGCTAACCAAATAAGCGCAACCCAAAAATAGCCCAAAAATCGCGCCGTAATCGCAAACTTCGCGCTTCTTTATACTCTCATCGATTTTTAGAAAATTTGTGATTCGCGCAAATGTGGGCGAATCTAGCATTGTCATAAGCAATGACATAAAGGCACTTATGGCGCAAAGTAGCGCGATAAAGGCGAATCCATAAAGTGCGTTTTGGATATTGTCTGGCTTTGTGATATTTAGCATTACTGCAATGCCTAAAAACGCCACTACGCAGAGCAAAACGGCACTTATGCTTTTTATATTGTCGCGCCTAAAGATTTGCATTGCCATTACAAAAAGCGTGAAAAATACCACACAGCACACGAAAAATGCAAATGTCGATTCGCCTAATGTCGCGCTGTGATTTTCCACGAAAAGCCACATATAGCAAAGCACACAGGCACTTGAGAGTAGCGGAATGACTGCGTTTTTGCGCCAAATAGCCACTACGCAAAGGTGCAATGCGAGTAAATATCCGCATAGGAAGTAGAAATTTGGATTGTCCGTGCTTATCAAAAATGGCGTGGCAAAGCCCCCAGCCAAGCCAAAAATCCCCACGATTAGCCCGAATCGCAATGTCAAAAAGAGTGCGCCAAAGCTCACAGCGCAAAGCAACGCAAAGCTAAACACCTCGCCAAAAAATCCATACAGCGCGTATCCGCCGTATATGGCGAAAAATTCCACCACACTTGCCACGCCGATAAGCGTTTGTGCGATTCGCGCCGACATTGCATTGCGTTGTGCGAATCTTTCAAGCAAAAATCCTATCATAAATAGCAGTGCGCCAAAGCACATAGCCCCTGCTATACGGATTTGTGGCGTTAGAAAATTATGCTCGATAGCGTATTTTATGCAAAAATACGCCGCCAAAATAAAGAAAATCCCACCTAAAATACTCATCGCCTTTTGTGCCAAAAACTGCTCAAAAGAAAATGCGGTGTTTGTGAGATTTGTGGTGTTTAGCGAATCTGTGGCGTTGCTAGTATGGTTTGCTTTAGGCTTTGGCGATTCAAAGGCTTTGGAGTCGCGTGGTTTTGTGAGCGAATCGCTGATATTTTGTGCCGAATCTGCGCGGTTTAAATCTTTTGAATTTAGCCCAAATCGTTGCGCCAAATTTTCGCCCTTTGGCATAAACTTTTGGGCGAGTTTGTGGGTGGAATCAAGGGCGGATATATGCGTATCTTTCGCGCTTTTTTCGCTTGTGGATTTGCTTAGCGATTCGCGCAATTCATTTATATGTGCGCGAAATTCCGCTTTTTTTGATTCGGCGTTAGATTCGACATTTTGTTGCGAATCTTGCGCGAGATTCGTAAGATTCGCGCTTTTTTCTGCGCCACCTTGCAAATCTGCGCTTTTTAGATTTGCGCCATTGGGATTTTCCATTTTGTCCATCATTGAATCAATGCGCGAGAGTAGCCGTTGATTGCTGATTTCTAGCATCGTTATGCGCTCATCTGCCTTGCTTTTTTGGGCAAAAAGCACGATGAAAACGATGATGACGCCACCTATCACAAATGCTAACGGCAACCAAAGATTCACAGCCCACACAAGCACTATCATCGCAATAATTGTGCTAATTATTCCAATCCACATAAACCCTCCAAGTGTTACGAAAATGGCGTATTGTAGCAAAAAAGATTTTAATATATTTGAAGTTAATTGCTTGAGTAACACTCGCAAGGTAGGGAGCGCGAACGCTCCCACTTAATCCTAGTGGATATACTTTGTCAATTTAAGTTTCAAAAAACCAAATTTTAGGTATAATTTCCAACTAGGACGCTTTTTCTGCTTTCGCATAAAAGCCTCCTTGACAAAGTGTTTGCCCCCTAGCACTGGGGGGCGTTGAAATTATACTACAAATTTATAGCTTTCGCCCAAACACCTCATAAATCCGCTTCCAAAGTGATTTTTTAGGTTTATAAATCCAGCTCGGAATCGTTTTCATTAAATCTATATAATTTTTATGCACGAAAATCGCATTTGTAAATAAATCGCTATTGTGGCTAAAGCCCACGAATGCAAAATTTCGCGCTTCCAAATACGCCCTTATATCGCTAAAAAGCGGTTGATTTTCATATATCTCTATAAATTCCACTTCACTATAAATCACTTTGACGCATTCTAAACGCTCACCTAGCGACTTTAGCGCACTCAATTCACCACCTTGAATATCCATCCACAAAATATCAATGTGTGCGATTCCACGCTTCGCCATAAAATTATCTAATCGAATTGTCTCTACTTTCACTTCATCTTGGACATAATTTTCAATCGTATATTTGCCACTAGCGCGGAGTGTGGAACTAGCCCCTTGATTGCCATCAAAATGTGTGGTCGTAGTCGCCTCTGCATTTATTGGATAAAAGCTGATTTCGCCCTCATTCTCGCTAATTGCCTTTGGCGTTAGCGTGATATTTGCATAAGATTTTGTGGCATTTTGGCAATGGATAAGCGTATTTGGATTGCACTCAAAGCCATAAATTTGCGCCTCTGGCAGGGCTTTAGCAAACTCTATTGTATCCTCGCCATAGCGCGAACCAAACTCAAATACCACACTTATATCAATCCCTAAATTGCGCGTGAAATCAATAAGATTCCACACTTCTTTATCACAAGGTCTTAAATATGTGGGAAGGTGATTAAATCGCCTTTGGGGGGGGGGTAGCAAAGATTTCGCGCATTAGATTCGTGTAGTCTTGCGTAGATTCAAAGGAATCTAAAAATCGCGCGATTTTATTGCTAATCTTGCGTGGGAATCGTTTGCGAATGGATTGTTTTAGTCTATGTATGCGCTTTGGCGTGAGTTTTAGTTTGAATCGAATGCCAAAGATTCGCAATTCTTTCACGCGCTTGGCGTTACCTCGCGCAGAGGGTATCAAATAGTAGCGATGCAGTGGCGAGTGCATAAAGATTTTATCGATTGGATTCGCCGTGCCGACAAGGACGCTGATAGGCTTTCGCAAGGCTGCTGCTAAAGTCGCACTGCCTGTTACAAAGCAATAAAAATCTTTCGCACTATAAATCAAATCGCAAAAATCCTCTAGCGTGGGCGTCTCTATGATTTCCACACCTAAATTTTTGGCGATTTCATAATCAAATAAATTCTTGCCAATAAAGCTATCACTTGCATTTTTTGTCCCGCCTTTGTTTGCCATAACCGCATCAATATAAATGCCATTTTCTTTAAAAAAGTGCAATATGTCTAATAATAATAAATCACCCGCATTACTTATCCAATTTGGGTCAAATATGACTTTGTTAAATTCAGCGCGAAATTTTGGCTTATAATAAATCTCTGGCTCGTGCATTCGCTTCCCGTCATCTAGCCCATAAGATAGCATAAGTCTATCAAGCAAATTTTGTGGCGTGGGCGAATAGTAAAGTATATTGCTAAACTTGCGAGGCGTGGGAATTTCATCGCTAAAGCCGTCAATATAAGGATTCGCCTCCCAAATTAGTCGCTTATAATCGCTGTGGCGAAACGCGCTTTTTGCGTGGATATAGACTTTATCATAAGGCGTTTTGTGGTGGTTTAAGGGGTTTGAATCTTGTGAATCTAGGCGATTTGAATCGCAATTATCGTGGGCTAAATTATGCGAATCGCGCTTATTTTGTTTATCGTGGGCTAATTCCCCCCCCCGTAGAATCCGCGCTATGTGAAATGCCTATCGTTTTGGCGATTCGTGGTAAATGGCTATAAAAGAGATTATCTCCTAATCCGCCCCATTCTATGTATAAGATTAGCGTTTTGTGGTTTGCTTCGTTGTTATTTTGTGGCATAAACATCTCCTCATATAATTTAAGGAATTATATCAAAAAATTTTTTTAAATGTGATATAAGTTTTTTAAGTTTTTTTCTTTCTTGTTCGCAGATAAATTCAATAACATCATTTTCTATTTCTACCAATTCTTTACCTGTAATTTTGCTACATTCTATGATAATTTTATTATAAATATTTTTCATTTCATCGGTAGTTTTTATAATATTTTCTAAATCCTTAAGACTCTTTGGATACACTAATCTCTTTAAAAAACTCTTAAATTGATTATCTTTCAATAGCTCTACAGTGTGATACTCAACATTTCTAAATGGTAAAAAATCTTTTTCAAATTTTTTATATTTGTTTATATTATTCTTGTCAATAGCATCTCCATCCAAAATGCTAATTACCTTTGCTTTACCATAAATTTTTGCAGATTCATTGAGTTTTTGTGTAGATAAGACTTGTAAATATCCACCAATTGGAATAATCCTATAACTAAGATTGGCAATATTTAATGTTGATTTTATGAGTTTTTCTATAAATTTGGAAGCCAATCTATCCTCTACAAGGATTATTTTATCATAGTATTCGTGTTCATAAAGACGCGAAGTAATATAGCCGTGATGTATAGGATTTAAAATTTCACCATTTTCAATATAATAGATATTTTTACTATCTATTTGTTCTAAAATCTGTAAAGAGTGTGTTGCAATAATAATCAATAGATTGTATTCATCTTTCCATTCTTGTAATTTCTCGATTAGTCTCTTTTGTGCCAATGGGTGTAAGCCTATATCAATTTCATCTATAAGCAATAATCTAGTATCTGTAAAGATTTTTTGTTTCTTTGTCTGCTCATAAAATCCACTAATAATCTTTACAAGTGATAATAAAAAATACTCTCCTGTGCTTAAATCAAACTCTGTAATTATATGATTATCTTTCTGTAAAAAACAAGATACTTTTTTGTTTTTATTGGGGTAATATGAAAATATCTTTAATTTATCAAAAAATCCATTGTCGCAACCATTTAAAATATAATTCAAATTGGTTGTTATAAACTGACTTGCTTTTTTAGCTTTTTTGATATTTTCTTTTGTATATATACTTTCTTTTCTATGTCTATTGTCTAGTTGATGAAATCTAGCACCATTTGTAGATGATTCATAAAAACTTTTTTCAATGTGTGGCATTTTAAGATTATTTGTTTCTATCCATAATTTATCGTTATTTTGTGTCCATATAAAATTATCTGCTTCATCGATAACATAAGAAATACTTGCACCATTGCATTGTGTCTTAAATTCTCTATCAAAGACATCTTGCCTGATAAATTTTGCAATGGCAGTCATAAGTGTAGATTTGCCACTACCGTTTTCTCCAGCAATGGCTAAAACATTCTTTTTTACACTGAAGTCAAATTTTAAACATTTAACATTTTTCAGATTTTCTATGGTAATGCTAATATGATTCATTTATGATGCTAACCTCTACCAATAAAATGTCGCATTATAACATAAAAGCATTTTTAAAGCAAATTTCGCTACAATCGCCACTATAAATTTCATAAAAGTGAGGTTAGCGATGATGAAAAAAATCCTATTTTTGGCTTGTTTGTTCGCATTTACGGGGCTTTTTGCAAATGGCACGAAAATCTATATCATT
>JBNMHH010000013.1:0-15901 GCA_050872665.1 Helicobacteraceae bacterium | reverse complement strand
TTTTTGTTTAATGTCAAGCCGGGCAAACCAAGCATCGATGTGATTTTCACCATTCTTTGCGTGGTTACGGCGAGTGCGACGTTGCTCTCAAGCGGTGGGCTTGAT
The DNA here is from genome assembly GCA_050872665.1 of Helicobacteraceae bacterium. Lineage (GTDB taxonomy): Bacteria > Campylobacterota > Campylobacteria > Campylobacterales > Helicobacteraceae > NHYM01. The sequence goes on along the minus strand of JBNMHH010000013.1, from coordinate 15,796 downwards.
GTTATGCTACAAATTGCCGAGCGAATCTTAAGGCGCAATCCTAAGTTTCTAACGATTCTTGCGCCATTTGTTACTTGGTTTTTGACGATTCTTTGCGGGACGGGGCATGTTGTCTATACGATGATGCCTATCATCTATGACATTGCGATTAAAAACAATATCCGCCCAGAGCGTCCTATGGCTGGGGCTTCGATTGCTTCGCAAATGGGCATCATCTGCTCACCTGTGAGCGTGGCGGTGGTGAGCCTAACTGCTATGCTTTTGGCACCGGGCGTAAAGCATTTGGAGGGATTTGACGGATATGTGAATCTATTGCAAATCACCATTCCTAGCGGTGCTTTTGGTGTGCTATGCGTGGGAATCTTTTCGTGGTTTAGAGGCAAAGATTTGGATAAAGATGAGGAATTCCAAGAAAAGCTAAAAGACCCAAAATTCAAAGAGTATGTCTATGGCGAGAGCAAAACGCTTATGGGTCAAAAACTCCCTATGATTCAATGGACTGCTATGTGGATTTTCCTAGGCGCGATTGCGCTAGTGGCATTGCTAGGGGTTTTCAGCGAGTTGCGCCCTGCGTTTGACAATGGCAAAGGCGAACTTAAACCTATGAGTATGGTTGCTGTGATTCAAATGTTTATGCTGATTGCTGGTTCTGCGCTAGTGATTTTTACCAAAGTCAAAGTCAGCGACATAGGCAACAACGCCATTTTCAAATCAGGTATGATTGCTATGGTGGCGGTGTTTGGGATTTCGTGGATGGCGGATTCGATGTTTGCCGTGCATACACCGATGATAAAAGAGGCACTTGGTGGCGTGGTGCAAGAACACCCTTGGACTTACGCGGTAATGCTACTTTTAATCTCAAAATTCGTTAATTCACAAGCGGCAGCACTCGCGGCATTCGTGCCTTTGGCACTTGGTATTGGCGTGGAGCCGGGCATAATCGTGGCATTTGCCGCAGCGTGCTATGGCTACTACATTTTGCCTACTTATCCAAGCGACCTAGCGACAATTCAGTTTGACCGCTCAGGCACTACGCATATTGGGCGATTTGTGATTAACCACAGCTTCATTATCCCCGGACTAATTGGCGTATTTACCTCTTGCGTGGCTGGATATTTTCTAGCTCTAATTGCAGGGTATCTATAGTAGTTTAGCTACACTTTCTTTAAGCAGGGCTTTGCCTTGCTTAAAGACTTTCTACATACTCTAATCAAATTTAATTTATTTTACTAGCGCAATGGCTATGGCAAAGCCTTTGGATTCGAGGTTGTGTGGGCTTAAAGGCGAATCACTTTTGTTACTTTTTTTGCCTCTGCTACCTCGAATCTGCGCTTTATCGTGTGAGATTGAAAGGTGGATTTTTTTAATCTTAAAATGCTTTTTGGCGCGTTTGCTTAGCTTTGCTTTGGGTGCGCCACGCGAATCCTTGCTTAATCTTATATCTTTAAAAGTTAGATTTTTGCTAATGCCACAACGCAGGGCTTTTGAGATTGCTTCTTTTGCGGCGTAAAATCCTGCGATTCGCTCTACATTAAAGTGTGAAATATTAAAGCGCGAAATATTGCCGTTTTTAAAATGCGAATCGCCTAAAATCTTCCTAGATTCGCCATTTTGCGCCTTTTTCACACATAAAGCTATCTCGCTTTTGCGTAAAAAATTTTGTAAAAACGAAATGCCATATTTGCCTAGTAGTCGCTCTATTCGCACAATGGCGACTAAATCAACGCCCACCACGCAAAAATTTCCTCTAAAGCCACAATGCGCCTATTTTGCGCTATTGAATCGCCATATCAGAGATAAACACATTGCGAATCTTGCCATCGACAAGGTTTTCGTTAAGCCTTTGCACGATTTCCTCTTTCATCTTATCCTTGCCACGCGTGGTGCTTATGTCCTCAGGCGATTTTGAAGTCAAAATACCAATGATTATATCGCGCACCAAAGCCCTTTTGGCGTTTAGCTCATTTTCCAAATTCGCCGTTGTCATCTCTAGCCCGATATTGATTTTCAAATATCGCCTACCGCCCTGTGAGAGCAGATTTACAATGAATGTATCAAGCTGAAAAATAGGTCCTATGCGCAAATACCGCGCGTTTGTCTCGCCCATAACATTTGCCTGTTGCGGTGCGTTGCTATTTCCCGCTGCGGCTTGTGCGCTTTCCTCTGGTGTCTGTGTCAAAAGCATAAATGCTACCACAAGCCCCGCGATAAGTAGCACAAAAACTACGATGATAATAGCGATGATTTTGCCCTTGCCACCGCCACTTGGTTTTTGTTCGTCTGCCATTTGTTACTCCGTGAAGTGAATTTACCACGCGAATCTAGCAAAAATTATGCCATAAAATAATAGCTAATGCTTGTCCTGCCAAATTTCTTGCATTTTTGAAGTGGGAGATTTGCGAGTGAATCGGGCATTTTAAATGTGGAAATATGCTCAAAAATTAGGATTTTATTAGTTAGATTTTGCAGATTCGCACTTGAATCTGCGCTTGATTCGTGTGAATCCACCCAATCCAAAATCCCAAAAATTCTCTTATAAAACTCTCCATTCTCCCCAAATGGCGGGTCAAAATAAAAAATCATACTTTTAGATTCGCTTAACATTGCGCCTAAAACCTCAAAGCTATCCACATTTTGGGCTTGAATCTTATGTGATTCGCCATCAAACAGCGCAATATTTTTTTGCAAAATACCAAACGCCTCATTGTCTTTTTCTAAAAAAATCACTTCCCCCGCCCCGCGACTTAACGCCTCAAAGCCCATAGAGCCGTATCCTGCGAAAACCTCGACAAAGATTTTTCCGCGCTAAAAAGGCGCAATCGTATTAAACACAGATTCCTTTACAATCGCCTTTGTGGGGCGCGTGGTAGGCAAAATTGTGGCGTTTAAAATCTTGCCACGAAATTTTCCAGCGATAATTTTAATGGTGGTGATTTTATTAAAATCTCGCATTATACTATTAATCGTTACCCACCGCACGAGCCACATACATTAGCGAACCAAAAAACGCAATAAAAGTAAAAATCACAGCAATGATTCCAATCATCACAACCCCCTTAATTTTTTTACATATTTTAGGAAAAATCTCACAAAAACGCCAAGCATTATCATCAAAAATAGCGAAGCCAAAATCGTAGATACGATGAGTATCCAATCAAATTCTTTGTAATGTATCGCTGTGTAGCCAAATATCGCAAATAATGTGCTTATGATGATTGCGATGATAGTTTGGAAAAAGCTGATTTTGGCTTTGACTTCATCTTTTTTACTCATAAATTGCCTTAAAAAATTTCTTGCAATTATAACTAAAAATGGGCTAGATTCTATAAATATCAAGTTTGCGCCCAAATTTTGGCTATAATTTTGCAAAAAAATTTAAAGGCAAAGCGTGGATTCTTACGAGTATAGCGAACTTATCAAATCTTTGGCAATCAAAGTTGAAAATATCGCAAAAATCATTCGCATTGATGAGCAAAAAGCGCGTTTGGCGGAGATTATCAAGGAAGAAAATGCGCCCAATTTTTGGAATGATGCGCAAAAAGTTGCCGAAATCGGCAAGGAAAAAAGTAGGCTAAATCGCATTTTGAGCGTTTATGAAAATGCTAAAAACGCCCTAAATGACAGCAACGAGCTTTTTGCTTTGGCGGGGGCTGAAAATGATAGCGAAATGCTAGAAAATCTTTTTGCTGAAGCCCCAGAATTAACACATAAAATCAAGCAAATTGAGATTGAGATAATGCTAAGCGACAAAAATGACAGCGCGAATGCCATTATTAGCATTCAGCCCGGCGCGGGTGGCACAGAGAGCCAAGATTGGGCGAGTATGCTATATCGAATGTATTTGCGGTGGTGCGAAAGGCGCGGATTCAAGGTGGAGCTTTTGGATTATCAAGATGGCGAGGAGGCTGGGATTAAGGGCGTTAGCTTTTTGATAAAGGGCGAAAATGCCTATGGCTACGCGAAAAGCGAAAATGGGATTCACCGCCTAGTGCGGATTAGCCCCTTTGATGCGAATAAAAAGCGACATACGAGCTTTGCAAGTGTGCAAGTTACGCCAGAAATCGATGATGATATACAAATTGAAATCGAGGATAAAGACATTCGCATTGACACTTATCGCGCTAGTGGTGCGGGAGGACAGCATATCAATAAGACCGAATCCGCGATTCGCATTACGCATTTTCCCACTGGAATCGTGGTGCAATGCCAAAATGATAGAAGTCAGCATAAAAACAAAGCCACCGCGATGAAAATGCTAAAATCGCGCCTTTATGATTTGGAGCTAAAAAAGCAAAATAATGTAGTCGAGGAAAAAAGCGAAATCGGCTGGGGGCACCAAATCCGCTCGTATGTGTTCGCACCATATCAGCAAGTCAAGGATTTGCGTAGCAATATCGCATATAGCAATGTCGAGGCGATAATGGACGGCGATATTGATGAAATCATCGAGGGCGTTTTGATTGCCGAGCAAAGCTAAGGGGTTATGGGGATAATTTATTTGGATTGCTTCGTTGTGTTCGCTTTGCTCACACTGCCTCGCAATGACGGAGAAGTGGGAAAGTCGTCATTGCGAGGGCGATAGCCCGAAGCAATCCACGAATCAAATGGATTGCCACGAATCTGCTACGCAGATTCTCGCAATGACGATAGGTTTTTGGATTGCTTCGATTCGGCGTTGCCGAATCTCGCAATGACAATTTCGCCTAATACTTATACTCCACACTTGCATAGATTCGGCGTCCGGGTATCATATAGTTTGCGTCATAGTAGTCTTTATCTAGGACATTATACGCGCCTATGCTTAGTTGCAAGGATTCTATCGGGCGGAAATTCACTTTCACATCCATCAAAAATACCGCTGGTTGCGTGTAGTAGCCAGTCGTTCTATTCTCAGCCCACCTTTTGCCTTGATAAGTCGTGTATAGTATTAAATCAAGGCTATTTATGGGCTTATAGATGATATTTGCGTTTAGTAAGTGCGTAGGATAGTTTAGGATTCGTGAGCTAGAGCCAAAGTTTGTGCTATTTGTGCCATATGTTGCCATTCTAGTTTGCTTTGAATCTGTAAAGGTGTAATTCGCCCCAAAACTTAGTATATCATTAAACAAACTTTGATTAAACGCCACTTCTACGCCGTAGTTAAAGCCTTTGTCAGCATTTATTTGCCTTGTGCAGTATGTATTGCCATTTGAGGTTACAGGATTCGCACATAGACTGCTATCGACCGTAGTATTTACAATCATATCATTTAAGTGCTGGAAAAATACCGCGCCACTTAAGCTAGTCCCTTCATAATCAAAACTTGCGCCGATTTCGTAATTCCACGCGGATTCGGGTTGCAAGTCTGGATTACCCACGACATAGCTTCCGCGTGAGCTTGAGTAGCGAGAAAATGCCTTTGGCATACTTGTTTTGCGCCCTACATTAAAGTGCATAGTTAGGTAGTTATTTATATCATAATACAATATAGCTTGAAAAGTGCCACCTTGCAGTGGTTTGCCTTTATTTACTGATTGCAAAGGACCATTATTTGGCGAAGTTTTGACATAAATCATTTCGCTTCTATCATAGCTACCGCTTATGGTGAATCGTAGCTCATCTATGAATCGCCACGCATATTGCAAAAATACGGAGGTGTGCAACTCGTTGTAATCCATAGTTTTGGGTAGATTTTTTCTAGCGACTACACCAGCGGTATCACTACTCAAATCAAATCGCTTATGCGCCTCATCTTTGATATTTACGCCCACTTGGAGATTCATATTTTCTGTGATTGCATAATCAAAGTGAAAGATTCCACCTGCGCGGAAGTCATCATATACGCTATTGCCAAAGTTTGGCGATATTAGCTGATTATAATATCCGTGATAGAAAATCCGTGAGTGAAATGCCAAATTATCCAAAATATTTGAACGCCCCACAAGATAGACTAGCGTGTTATCATAATGGGGCCATCGTGCGTTAGCGTTAGTCATACCGCCTCTTTTGCCTCTTTGTAGCGTTAGATTCGCGCTGTATTCGTGGCTCTCATTGGGTGTGAATCCTACCTTAGCGCGAAATGTATGGTCATCATAATACGCGCCTTTTAGCTCCCTAGTAGCCGCACTTGAAATCTGTGAGAAAGGGAACGAATCCCTTGTGATATATCCATAGTCCGCAGATAAATACCACGAGCCTAGATTCGAGCCTATGTAGGCGTTTGTTTGGACTTCGTTATTTTGGACGAATCCTACTTTTAGGCGCGTCTCAATCTTATCGGTGGGCTTTGAAGTAACCATATTTACCGCGCCACCAAGTGATTTCATACCATAAATGGGGCTTGTGTAGCCCTTGCTGACATTGATTTCGGAGATACCATTTAGGTTGATATGATTGAAAGCTGATTGCTGATAAACCGCATCGATAGGAATCCCGTCCAAATACATACCGACATAGGTGTAGCTATTGCTACTTGCGGCGTGTCCGCGAATGTAAATGTTATTTTCGTGGCGAAATCCACTTCCCGGTGGCGAATAAAATACGCCCGGCGTGAATCGCAATGCTTCGCCGATATTTTGTGCGCCTGTATTTGCAATGTCTTGTGCTGTGATAGTGGTAACGGTCGCATTTGTCCCTGCATCGCGCCATAGACATTGTAGCCTGAGACTACGCGCTCAATGCGTCCTAAATCATAAACTCTAGTCGCGCTAAAGTCTTTTGTGGTGGAATCTGTGTTATTTGCGGTGGATTCGCTTGAATCGCCTGAATCTATCGCGCTTTGGGTAGGATTTTGGCTATTCCCCCCCCCTAAAGTGGAATCTGCCGAATCATTTTGCGCAAATGCTGGATTGGCAAATAAAAACGCTAAACTAAGAGCCAAAGCCGAAGTTTTTGTGAATGTCGTGTAGTTTTTGTCTGTCATTGTATTACCTCCAATAATTGAAATTTTAAAAAAATACACAAGCGAAATATAGTAAAAAATATATTAAAAATAATTTAAATTTTAATAGTTTGTGGGAATTTTATGAAGAATTTGGGTGGAATTGTGTAGTTTGGGTGTAGTATGGAATTTTTGGGGATTGCTTTGGATTTTTGCAATAATTTCGTCATACTGATGGCAATAGCCCGAAGTATCCATTTGGGCAAATCGCGAATCTAAAGCAAATCTCTAACTTTAAGCGAACCTAAATAACCTCACTTGGTAGATTAGAGTCTAGTGGTTAGAGAGGGATTCTACTTTTTGCAAAAGCAAAAAGTAGCAAAAACTTTTAGTGGTTGTGGCTTACGCGCTGGATTTATTTTGTTTGGATACTTCGCTACACTGCGTTCCGCTCAGTATGACGAGTATTTTAGATTCAAGTGATTCAGTGCGGAAGTAGCTTTAGGCAAGTTCGTGGGTTTTCAAGCACGAAACTGCGAAATAAGACTTGAAGTCTATTGAGCAGTTGAGTGCGTCGAATCCCGCGAAATTGTCAAAGATACAACGCACAATATCTTACGCGCCTTTTGCAGCAGCTCCAAGTCCCCACATTGGTAGGAAAATCCCAAGCGCAAGTAGCAACACCAAACACGCAAGGAAAAATGTCATTATCGGCTCAATGTAGGCAGATAAGTTATCCAAAATGTAGTCATATTTGATTTTATAGTATTCCGCCACCGAAGTTAGCATTTTATCCAACTCACCGCTTTGTTCGCCCGTATTTATCATCTGCAAAGTCATCGGGTCAAAATATTTCGTATCCGTTAGCGCATCTGTTAGCGTAACACCGCGTTGAATCGCGCGATTGACAGTAACCAAATTTGTCTTCATAAAGTCATTTGCTAGTAACGAAGCTGACGAATCTAAGCTCTCCTCAAGCGAAAGTCCAGCCTTTAGCATAAGCGAAAGCGTTGTGGAATACTGCGTGATATTGGATAAAAATGTGATTCGTCCAATTAGCTTCACTTTTAAGATATATTTATCCCAATTATATTTAAAAGTTGGGCTGTATTTGTAGCGGTTTTTTATGAAAATAATAAGCGCGGCTAACCCAAAAGCCACAAAAACGCCGTAGTTTGAGAGCGTTTCCTCAATACCAATTAGAATTAGCGTAGGAAGTGGCAAGTTCCCACCAAGTTCGGCAAATATATCCTTAAACTGCGGGATAACGAGCATACAAAGCGCGACAAAGGCAATTGCCATCGCACTTATAACGATTGTAGGATAGCGCATAGCTTTTTTGAATTTCGCGCGGTTGTCGCGGAGCTCCTCTAAGTTTTTTACTAGCATATCTAGCGATTCAGCCAAATTACCTGTCTTTTCGCCCAGCGAAATCATAGAAATGGGCAATCCACCGATTACTAGCCTATGGTCGCTAAAAGATTCCGTCAAAGTCCTACCGCTATTTACGCCATTTAGCACATCATCAAAGATTCCCACCAACTTTTCATTTGCCGTATATTTTACCAAGTCTTCAAGTGTGGCTTGAATCGAAATACCCGCATTTATCATAAAGCTCATTTGCTTAAATGCCGCAATTAAGTCATCATACTTAATCGCCTTATCTTTTGCCATATTTATAAAAAATCGCAAGTAAAACGGCGGGTCAGATTCTGCTGCGGATAAGGGCTTTAGCTTGTATTTATTACGCACTATTTCAAATGCCGCTTCAGCTGTCATAGCCCTAACTGTCATTTCGTATTTTTTGCCGTTTCGTTTTGATTTTACTTTGAAATATTTCATAGTTTTGCCACCCTATAAACTTCATCTAAACTCGTTCTGCCTTCCAATGCCTTTGAAAGCGCATCTTCAAACATCGTTACAAAGCCATCTTTCCTAGCTTCCGCCAAAAGCTCATCTTTTGTCGCATTTGCAGAGATAAGCCTACGCATTCCTTCAGTCCCAAGCACGACTTCAGAGATGACTTCACGCCCTGCATAGCCCTGCATATTGCACTTAGCACAGCCGTGTGATTTGAAAAAGTGATAATCCTCTGGGATTAGATTTTTGATTTGATTTATCATTTTTTCTGGCGGTTCTATTTCATATCGGCAGTGTGGACAAAGTTTTCGCACAAGCCTTTGTGCTTGTAAGCCACACATCGTAGAGCCGATAAAAAAGCTCTCCACGCCCATATCTAGCAAACGCGCCACCCCGCTAATAGCGTCATTGGTGTGGAGTGTTGCTAATACTAAGTGCCCTGTTAGCGCGGCTTGGAGAGCGATTTGCAAAGTCTCTTTATCACGAATCTCACCTATCATTATGATGTCTGGGTCTTGGCGCAAAATCGAGCGAAGCCCCGCCGCAAATGTCATTCCCGCGCGTTCATTTACCATAACTTGCTGAATCATATCCATTTGATATTCTACGGGGTCTTCAACGGTGATAATTTTGTGTGTAACGCTTTTTATGGCATTTAGCGCAGCATAAAGCGTAGTCGTTTTCCCGCTACCTGTCGGTCCTGTAACAAGCACAATGCCATTTGGTTGTTTGATTGCCTCATTAAACCTATCGTAATTTAGCTCACTAATCCCCAAATCCTCTAATCGCACCAAAACTTTGCTCTTATCCAAAATCCTAATAACAATAGATTCGCCCGTGATAATAGGCAAAGTAGAGATACGAAAATCATAAGGATTCCCCAAAATTATGTCGCTATACCTGCCGTCTTGTGGCTTTCTACGCTCTGCGATGTCCATATTTGCCATTAGTTTGATACGCGAAGAAAGTGGCGCAAACATATCTTTATCAAACTTAAAAGCCTCTCTCATAACGCCATCTACACGGATTCGCACCAAAGTATTTGTCTCTGTGCCCTCAATGTGAATGTCGCTTGTTTTTTGTTTGATAGCTGTTTCAAAAATCGTGCTAACAAGCTTAGTAATCGCGCTTTGATTGCCCTCATCTGCTAAAAGAATGCTTTGCGAATCGCCTTTTATTTCATCGCGAATCTTTTTTACAAGTGCTTTGACGCTATCGTGCAATGAGATTCTTAGAACAATGCCTACGATTTGCTCTTTTTTAGCTAGACAAAAAAGCACCTTTTTGCCACGAATCGAGCGCGTCATAGCATCTCTAGCTTGGACATCAAATGGGTCTGCGACTGCGACTTTTACATTGCCATCTTTTTCCTCAAATGGAAATGCCAAATGCCGCTCAATAATCGCAAGTGGCACACTATCGGCTGTGGCAGGGTCAAAATCGATAGTATTTAAATCTATATACTCCATACCAAGCATTCGTGAGAGCAATTTTAGGATATTTTCCTCGCTATTGGGAAAGTCCTCTAAAATGGACATTAGATTTAATTCGCCTCTTTTGCAAAGCTCTACGAAAAATCCAAGTAATTTACCCTCATCTAAGTAGCCTAAATCCACTAAGATTCGTATGATTTTTTTACGGCGGGTTTGCTTTTTTTGCTCCTCTAGGGCGGTGTTTAATTGCTCGTTAGTGATTAGCCCAGCGGAGATTAGCCTATCCCCAATCCTAACTTTAGCCACTAGATAATGCCTTGCTTCATTTTATTTAGCGCATCGATAGCATCAGGGGCATTTGTGCTTGAAATATAGCGCGATAGCACTTCTAGGGCTTGGTCTTGTTTGCCACTTAGATAAAGCGATTTGGCATAAATAATAAAACTCTCAGTCTTTTGTTTGCCACGCGAATCTGCATTTGAGGCGTCCAACGCCCACTTAATGCTTTTATCATAGTCTTTGTTATCGTAATAAAATTTTGCCACTTCAATGGCGGTATTGTAATCATTAGTATTTCTAAAGTCCGCTTCCTTAAACTCTATCATTTTTTCTTTAGTAATCTTTTGCGAAGTTATAGCGACTTTATGTTTGGGTTTGGAGGCAACTACTCGTGGGGTGGATTCGGCGTTGCTAATATTGCTACGATTGGGCTTATCAAATACGCGCACTTCCTCAAAGCTAGTGCGAGGCACATTTCTTTGCGCTACTATGCGCGAATCGCCATTATATTTATAAAATCCCGTATCAACAAACATATTTGTATTTATAACTCTGCTGTAATTGTCATTCGCACTAACCCAGCCATTGGGCGTTTTTAGCAGTCCATTCACCGCTTCGCTATTGGCACAAAAGATTGAATCGCGTGAATAATGCCCCAAAGCCTTAGAGCGGAAATTTGGCTCTTGGCGGACATTTAGCTTATTTGTGATTACTTGTCGGCAAGTAAAGCTGACTTTTGGGTTATTTTTAGCCGAATCTACGCTTTGATTCGTAGGATTCGCGCTTTTTGTGGTGGCTCTTTGGGCTAGATTCACTGAATCTACGCGCTTTTTGACTACCGCGCTTTTGTCATAGATTTGAAATTTTATAAAAACGCCAAGCATTATGATAAATGCCACAAACACTGCGACAAAGACATAAAATATAGTCGTCCTATATTTGTATGCCCTCCAGCGATTTTCCAGCTCAGCTACTTTTTTCATTTACCACCTATATTTTGGGCTATTCTTCTTCCCCTATTTCGTGTATATTTGCTGTTATGTCATCTTTTCTAATAATCTCATTTACGGTCTCAGTATAGCCTAAATCTTGCAAACTAGGATTATCATTGCGTTGGACAATATGTGGCGTGATGACAATTACCATTTCTTGGGTATTTTCTACCATTGTATCATAAGAAAATAGATATTTTACGATAGGTATATAGCCCAAAAGTGGCACACGATTTTTGGTATTTGTCGCACTTTTAGCGATAAGCCCACCGATGATGATTTTATCGCCGTCTTTTGCGCGGACGAGCGATGAAAGCTGAGAAGAGTTAAGGTTTGGTGGCTCCTGCAAAGCTGTGGCTTGACTTTCCACTGTGGCATCTTTTGTGCTAGTAATGCTTGGGTTAATTTTAAGCATTATATATTCGCCTTGAATGGAGGGCGTTACATCAAGCAACACACCTGCAAACACGGTGGGAAAATCTGTATTGCTTGATGTTGATGATGTCCCAGAAGTTGCTGTGAGATAAGTTGATTCTTGTGTATATCGTAATATGCTACCCACGCTAATTAGCGCTGGTTGATTGTTTAAAGTAAGCACCTTGGGGTTTGAAACAGAGCGCACTGTGCCGTAGCTTGTCAAAAACTCTATGATTCGATTAAGTGAAAAACCTCCAGAGAAAAGCCTATATCCACTAATTTCTAGCACAGGATTGCCAGCTCCAGCATCTTGCTGTTGATTTGGCATTACAAAGTTCCCAGCATTATAGAGCTGATTCCAATCTACACCAACGGTGTTGCCGTTATTATGCGTTACATTTAGAATTGTTACATCACTTAGCACTTGGGTTTGCATACTTTCTTCTAACTCTTTTAGATATTTTCTAACGCGTTCTAATTGTTTGATAGTCCCTGTAACGGTGATTAACCCAGCGGCTTTATTGACAATCACGCTTTGTCCATTACCAATATCCTCTTTACCACCCTCTTTATTTTCTTCACTAGCTCCGCCTTCGCCATTAGCATTATTTGCGGTAGTGTCTGTGGATAAAATGCGCTTGGGTTGATGGTCATCACCGGGACGAAATGCGATTTCAAAGACTTCTTGTTCCACGCGTCCCCAAAAGTCAAATTCATCAACAGAATAAATCTTTGTCCCACTAATGCTATCCGCGGTGCCACCACTCATACTTGAACTCAATAAACCACCATAAACGCCACTTTGCACTTCATTGCTATTGATTGTTTGTAATCCACTGCCACTTAAACTACCAGTAGCTTGACTATTTTGAGTTGAAGAATTTTGCGATAAAATTATATCCGTGCTACTTGAGCCAACCCTAGAAGTAGCAATGTAGTTAATCTTAAAAGTCTCAGTAGTTAGGTAAGATACGCGCAAAAGTTTGCCGTCAAACTCGTAATTTAGCTCATTTTCAGTAAGCAATAAATCAAAGATTTTTTCTAATGGCAATTCCACGATATTTACAGATGCAATAGAGCTACTAAGTTTATTTTTAGCGGCTTTATCACGCACTAGCATACTATATCCGCATTCAAATGACAACTGCTCTAAAAGCTCACCAACAGAAGTCCCATCTAAACTTGACGCAGAGATAGTAAATGCCTTATCCTCGCATAAACCAGCCGCTTGTAACGAGCCTAAAAACACACTTAACGCTAATATTAAAAAACACTTTTTCATATTCATACCTAACCTAATAATTGGCTTTCTTTATTGTAACCTTTTTATTGACAAGCTGCAAGTCGCGCTTCATATTATAGCGTGTAACGCGTAATTTCACGCTATCCTCAGTGATTCTTGCTACTTCCCAACCTTCGATTACATCGCATTTTTTGCCTTTCTTTGCCGTTTTGCACTCCTCTACCCATTGGTTGTTAATGTGTGCTTTATATCGTTTGATTCTATTATTATTAGAATCAGGAGCGATAATAATGCTTTTTAATATAAGCACAGCTTGTTCCAACTGATTTCTCATAGCTATCTCATCTTCTGTAGCTTCCCTATACACATACACAAATGGGTCATCTATATTTTCATTATTTTGAAAATATTTTTCCCTCTCAAAATTCACAATGTCTTCTTTTAGGCGCTCATCAGGGTCGCTTGGGCGAGGTTTGGGTGTTTTTGGCGCTTTTGGTGCTGGAGTTGGTTGCGCTTGTTGCGCTGATTGCTGTGGTTGCGTGGGTTGATTTGCCACTTGATTTGCGGGTGGATTCACAGCATTTGCGTTTTGATTCGCACTTGGATTTGCATTATTTGCTTGATTTTGAGCTGGATTCGCGCTATTTTGTGGCTGATTCGTGGTTTGATTCGCTTGATTTGCAGGTGGATTTGCACCTTGATTTGCCACTGGATTAGCATTTTGCGAATCTGCCACAGCACCTTGCGCACTCACATCATTAGTAGCTGAAGGTGCAATATCATCAACGATGTCCAAATTTGCAGCAAACAAACCGCACATAAGCAACGCCACTATTAAAGCAATTTGTTTCATCATACACCTCCTCTAAAATTACGAATCAAAATGGTAAAATTTAGGCGATTATCCTTACTTTCAATGATAATATTATCCAGTGAGATAAATTGCCCAAAAGTCTCTAACCAATCGATATATTCTAGGATTTTATTGTATTTGCCATAGCCAAATAACATAAAATTGCTATGCTTCATACCGCCTAAACTCGTATTATCGCCTAGCTCAATATCTGTGCCATTTACGACAAGCCCCAAATCAATCGCCTTTTTACTTGCCTCATCAAATGTCAAAAACCAATCCCTACTGCTATCAAAGACATCATTTAGTAGCATATTTAGCCGTTTTATAGTATTTTGCGATTGCGTGATGCCGTCATTTAGATTGCTGATTTGTTGCTCTAGGGTTAAAAATCCACCATTATCCATAGAGCTGATATAGTCTTTTTCAGTGGAAGTTTTGCCATATATTTCGTTAAATGCACCCTCATATTGCATTCTGTATTCATCTATTATGCCATATACGCTAAAATACATAGCAGCGATGATTCCCACACCACAAATGACACCAAATATCGAGCGCTCACTTGGGCTTTTATCGGCTAGATAGGCGTCTAATTTATCTAATTGCTCATAGAATTGCTCTTGTAATTGATTCATCGCACTACCACCTTAACTGTTGAATTTAAATACCCGCTTACTTTGTCCTTTAGCTCAGGATTGCCTTCAAAATCATAATATGCAGGTTCATCGTCTTTGCCTTCGACATTTGAGCTTCTTGATTCAGCACTAGACACTCTTTTTTCGCCTTGTGGCGTTGTAACTGTTATATCTACGCCAAATTTTTCAATTTTTTCAGTCGTTACGCTTTTGTAGGTTTTTTGCGCGTTGAGATTCCTAATGAAATCTGAAATATCTTGTTGTGTTTTGGCAAAGAGATTTAGCTCTACGACTAATTGCTGATTGCCATTTGCACTAGCATTGTATTTAATAACGCTTACCTTGCTATTTTTGGCGACTTTGAGAATATCATCGACAACTTTGGATTTTTGGATATAGCCCACTTGCCAAGTGTGAATATCGCTCATATTGCCACGCAGATTCGTTATGGTTTGGTTTAGATTCGTCTGTGTGGTTTGCAAACCTTCGATTTGCGTTTTCATAGTTTTTTCTTTGTTGCGATATTCCTCAGCTTTGGGAAATACCACGCTATCATAATCGCTTTGCAACATTCCCGCGCGGAAGTTAAAAAATCCGCTCATTATGATATTGTAAAGCGGATTTACCAAGCTTAAAATCAAACAAGCACTTGCAATCATCACAAATTGCCCAGATTCTCTTTGATTTAGCGGTTTTGGACGCTTTACATAAGAGAAGTTTGGCAATTTTATATTCATATTGCTGACATACAAATCCATATAGTGCATTGCAATGTCGGCTATCGCGTGGTCGCCTCGCGTAGTTTCTACAAATGATAGTTGCGTAAATGGGCGCGTATCCATCAAAAAAGTATCCCTAAATGTCGGCAAAAAGTCGTCATTATATTCGCAATTCATTCCAAAATAAAGCGTAGTAGGGTCTAAATCCGGATAAACGCGCTTAATGTATAAGATATTTTCCTCAATCTCCGCGCCGATTTTTTCTATCACCGCATCTACTGATGATTTATGCTCGGCGGCTTCCGATGCTTTGCCTGAAATAAATGCTTCAAATTCTTGCGGACTTAATTCTAGCGAAGTCTCTTGATTGAACTCCAAGCGCAATTGATACAAATTAGCATTTAATGATTTTATATAAACAGGTTCGCCCTTGCTATAAAATGCAAAAACGCTATTTTCCTCTCCAATATATGCAAAAATATGATTATCAATGACATCTAATC
>JBNMHH010000012.1:0-16005 GCA_050872665.1 Helicobacteraceae bacterium | reverse complement strand
TGTGAGCTTTCGCTATGAGTGGCGATTTGCCCTTGCTAGTATTATCGCGCTAATCCACGATGTGGTAATTAGCGGGGCTGCGATAATGGTGTTTAATGTGGATTTAAGCCTTGATGTGATTGCCGCGCTACTCACGCTAATAGGGTATTCTATCAATGATACGATTATTATTTTTGATAGGATTAGGGAGCAAATGCTCTCACGCACATTTAATGATGTCCGCCTAGTTATCAATGACGCCGTTTCGCGCACACTCTCGCGGACTTTGCTAACCTCGCTAACGACATTTTTTGTCATCGCGGTGCTATTTGCCTTTGGTAGCGAGATTTTGAAAGGATTCACGCTTCCTATGCTAATAGGCGCGATTGTGGGGACTTATAGCTCTATGTTTGTCGCACCAAAATTAGCCATAATGCTTGGCTTTGACATAAAAGAATACTACGCCAAAGAGGCGCGAAAACAAGCCAAAGCGCAGGAAAAAGAACGAATGCGCAAAATGTATGAGCGCGGACGAATCTAATGGCGAATCTTTGCGAATCTAATCGAATCTAAAAGGAGGATTTAAGCAATGGATTGGGGCAGAATTTTATTTATATTTTTCACGCTAATGAGCCTAACTTCCACGATTGGCTTTTTGTATGAGCCAAATATTGTGCTTTTGTTTTTGGCAGCGGCGATTAACTTTATCTCCACGACTTTGCGAATCGGCACGAGAAAAGTGCTAAGCGCGGAGCTTTTTGCAAGCTCGATTGTGGCGGATTTTCATTTAATCCCAGCGTTTTTGTGGTTTCAAATCTTAGGCGATTTGCAAGTGGCGTATGCGCTATCAGTCGGCGCACTCGCGGCAAATGTCTTTGCGATAATAATTATTTTCATAGAAAGCGCGAAAACAAGCGAATCGGACTACTAAAATGAGCTACAATCCCAAAGAAATCGAAAAAAAATGGCAGAAAATTTGGGCGGATTCGGAGGCTTTTGAGCCTAGCGTGGATTTTTCGCGCCCTAAAAAATACATTCTCTCAATGCTTCCTTATCCTAGCGGAAATATCCATATGGGGCATGTGCGAAACTACACAATCGGCGATGCGATTGCTAGGCATTATCGCAAAATGGGCTTTAATGTGCTTCACCCTATCGGCTGGGATAGTTTTGGGCTACCTGCTGAAAATGCCGCAATCAAGCACAATCTCCACCCTAAAACTTGGACTTATGATAATATCGCGGCAATGCAAAAGGTGCTAGAATCGCTTGGCTTTTCGTTTTCAAAAACGCGCGAATTTGCCACAAGCGATGCGATTTATACGCGCTGGGAGCAGGAATTTTTTTGCCAAATGTGGGACAAAGGGCTTGTGTATCGCAAAAAGGCTTATTTAAATTGGTGTCCGCAGGATAAGACGGTTTTGGCAAATGAGCAAGTCATTGATGGCAAATGTTGGCGTTGCGATAGCCCTGTGGTGCAAAAGGAAATGTTTCAATACTACCTAAAAATCACGGACTACGCGGAGGAATTATTACGCGATTTGGAAAAATTAGAGTGGAGCAACCAAGTGCTAACAATGCAAAGAAATTGGATTGGGAAAAGCAGTGGGTTGGAATTTAGCTTTAAATTATGCGCGGATTCGCTTGGCGATTCGGGCGAATCTGGCACAGACTCGGCGAATCGGGCTGAATCTAGTGGCGAATCTATCGTGGATTCGGCGAATCACAATGATATTTTAGGCGATTTTAGCGAAATGTCCGTTTTTACCACGCGCCCTGATACAATTTATGGCGTTACTTATTGCGCTTTGTCGCCTGAGCACCCATTAGTTAGGCATTTGATTGAGAAAAATTTGCTAGATTCGCGCAAAGTGGCAGAGATTCAAGCCATTCAAAACACTTCCGCAAGGGATAGGCTAAGCAAAGAAAAAATCGGCATTCCACTTGGGATTCACGCCATTCACCCGCTTACAAATGAAAAGTTAGAGATTTTTGTGGCGAATTTTGTGCTTATGGATTATGGTAGCGGGGCGATTATGTGCGTCCCCGCGCACGATGAGAGGGACTTTGAGTTTGCCAAAAAATATGGATTAAAGATTATCGATGTCATCGAAAATGACAGCAGATTCGAGGCAAGGGGCGTTTTGAAAAATAGCTTTGAGTTTGATGACTTAAGCGTAAAAGAGGCGCAAGAGGCGATTATCGCGCATTTTGAGCGCAATAATTTAGGACGGCGCGTAACCAATTACAAGCTCCGCGATTGGGGCATTTCAAGGCAGAGATATTGGGGGACGCCCATACCGCTTGTGAATTGCGAAAAATGTGGCATACTAAAAGAGCCAAATTTGCCCGTGCTGTTGCCTGAGAGGGTGGATTTTTCTTTTGAGGGCAATCCGCTTTGCTCAAATAAAGAGTGGCTATCCACCAAATGCCCCAAATGCGGAGGCGAAGCGTTGCGCGAATCGGATACTATGGATACATTTGTGGAATCTAGCTGGTATTTTTTGCGCTACACAACGCCCCGCGATTTGTGGGAAGTTAGCGCGTTTGACGCGAAATCGCTTAGCTATTGGCTAAATGTCGATGAATACATTGGCGGAATCGAACACGCCGTTTTGCACTTGCTGTATGCGCGATTTTTTACCAAAGTGTTGCGCGATTTGGGGCATTTGAGTATCGATGAGCCTTTTGCTAGGCTACTAACGCAGGGAATGGTGCTAAAAAATGGCGCAAAGATGAGCAAATCAAAGGGCAATGTAGTTGAGCCAAAAAGCATTATTGAGAGTTATGGCGCGGATTCTGCGAGACTTTTTATACTCTTTGCCGCCCCGCCCACCAAAGAGTTGGAATGGAATGATGACGCGCTAAAGGGCGCGTCAAACTTTCTAAATCGCCTTTATAATAATGCCGAGCGTTTGAATGGCGCGAATCTAAATTTTGCGAATCTAAATTTTGGAGATTTAAGCGAGGCGCAAAAACTCGCACGGCGCAAGGTTTATGAAGCGTTGCAAAAAAGCAATGCCGTATTTGCTAATAAAGACTATCCTTTTAATACGCTAATTGCCTCTTGTATGGAAGCGTTAAATGCGCTAGTGGCGTTAGATTCGGCTGAATCTGGCATAGATTCGCCCGAATCGAGTGCCGAATCACCCCGTCATTTTGAGCGAAGCGAAGAGTCCATAAAAGTGTGGTTTGAATCCTACTACATTTTGCTAAATATTTTAGAGCCAATCATTCCGCATATTTGCTATGAGCTAAGTGAGAGATTTTTTGGTTGCGAAAATTTCCGCGAAATCGCGATTGATAAAGACGCACTAAAAAGCGATACCATAACTTTGGCGGTGTCTGTAAATGGCAAAAGACGCGCAGAAATCGCCGTGAGTGCAGATTCCACCAAAGAAGCGATTTTAGAATCCGCCAAAAGCGCGGTAGCAAAATGGGTAGAAAATAAGCAAATCATTAAAGAAATCGTAGTTCCCAATAAGCTAGTGAATTTTGTCATAAAATGAAAAATTTTGCCTTTTTTTGCCTTTTTCGCCCAAAAGATTCGCCAAAGATTCGCGCCACCACCGCGATTTTTGCGACATTTATCGCCATTTTTCTCACAGGTTGCGGATATTATCCTATGTCATATTACACAAAGCAGAATTTAGGCGAAAATATCTATGTCGAAGCGGTGGTGAATCTCGCCGACCCTGAAAACTCGCTCATCGCCAAGGACGCGCTAAATCAAGCTATCGCGCAGAAATTCCACCTGCGACTTGTCGCCAAAGATAAGGCGGACACGATTATCCGCACGGAGATTACGAGCGTTAGCTTGGATTCGATTGCCGATAATGACGCGGGGTTTGCGAACTTTTATCGCGCCAGTGTGAATATCAGCTTTGAATACACCGACAAAAAGGGCGTGGAGCGCAAATTTAGCAATTATGGCTTTTATGATTTCCCTGTCGATGTCATCTCCACACCCACGGACGAAAACCGCTTTAATGCCATAAAAGAAGCCTCCATTTCGGCAATCGATAAATTTGTCGCGCAAGTGGCGTTTTTCCGCTAGATTCGGGGGCAAAATGGCGCAACTAAATAGCGAAATCAAAACCGCCATAAAAAACACGCTACTGCATTTTAGTGAACATAATTTGGACTTTAATCCGCAGAGTTTTTTGGATATTTTATGCGCGGAATGTCGCAATATGGGTGTGAAATTTAGCGAGTGCGATTGGTTTAGTGCGTGGAGTGGGCGATTTGAAGGCGCAATCAAAAAAGAATTGCAAAATTCGCCCATAAAAACGCGCGATGATTTCATCGATAAAATCGCTCAAATCTGCAATCACAAGCGCGAATCGCTTGAAGTGAGCGATAAAAACACTGCGACAAAAGCCTTGCAAAAAGCACTCACACTTTTAAAAGAGCGAGGAATCATTGACTTTAGCGCGAATCTGCCCTTAAATGCGATTGATTCAAAGCTATCGGCTTTGCTTGAAGTTGGCGAATCGCACGAATTGCCTGAATTGCGCGAATCTCATAATAAAAAAATCAGCAATTTTTTGGCAAATTTGGGCGCACAGCACATAAAAATCGATAAAAATCAAAAGATTTTACTTTGCAAATTTAGCGAACAAGCATTTATAAAAAAGCTAGATTCACACGCGCATAGTCGTTTGTTGCACTCATTTTGCGCGTTGTTGTTAAATAAACTTGATTCGCAAAATGTCATTGGCATTTACAAAAATGCGGTGGCGATTTTCACCAAACGCCCCATAGACACGCTTAAAGGCGAGATTGAAAAAATCTTAGAAATACACACTTTTATGCTACACAATAAGCCACTGCGCTTAAAAATCGACTTTAGCGTTATCAAATTTGGCGAGTTGCAATGAACGAAGTCGAATCCTATATGAATCAAAAAGGCGTGGAATATCGCACCATTGATAAAAGTCGCTCTAGACGCATTTATGAGCGATTAAAGGCGCATATCGCCCTGCCAAAGCGAACGATTCAGGTGCTTGGCACAAATGGCAAGGGCAGCACAGGGCGATTTTTGGCACTAATGCTAATGCAAAATGGCGCAAGTGTGTTGCATTTCACAAGTCCGCATATTTTTAGCTTTAGTGAGCGATTTTATAAAAATGGCGCGATTGTGGGCGATGGTGAGCTTTTGGAGGCGCATAATTTTTTGCAAGGCTTTGATTTTATGGCGGAATGTAGCTATTTTGAGTATGCGACATTTTTGGCTTGTGTCCTAGCGCAAGGGGTGGATTATCTCATTTTAGAGGCTGGAGTGGGCGGAGAGTTAGATTCCACAAGCGTGATTCCGCGTGAATTATGTGTTTTTAGCGTGATTGATTACGACCACACGGAGATTTTGGGGGAGAGCATTGAGGAAATCGCCACAACAAAGCTAAATGCGGTGTTTTACCCAAATAAAGTGCCAAAAATGGTGTTAGGGGTGCAGAAATATGAAATAGTAGAGAAAATTGCGAAAGAAATTGCGAGGACGAATAATGTAGAGTTTTATAGCGTGGAATCGTTTGACAATTTGTCTTTGGGTATTCATTCGCGTTATTTTGGCGACAAAATTTCGCTCGATGAACGCCCAAGTTCTATCTTGCTCATTTCGCGCCAAAATAACGCAAAGCAACACCGCAAATACTTCGATTGCGATTCGCCTTGCGAATCGAATACGAATCAAACGCAAAATTGTAATATTTCGTCATTGCGAGGGCGAATCGTAGATTCGCACGAAGCAATCCAAAATTTTTGCGATAGCAAAAATAGTAACAATAAATCCGCGCGTAGCGCAACCTTGAAAGCGTTGTCGGGGGCGGGGGTGGGAGTTGTGAGGGAGGGGGAGGGGATCGACCTCGCAATTCGCAAGAATCTCCGCATTCAAGCCCCCACCCCCTCCCTCAAAAAAAACGCGCGTAGGCAAAAAGGGGAGTTTAATGCGGATTTATCCGCTGAATCGCGTAAAAAAATAGATTCTAATTTACTATTAGATTCGCGTGATTTGGATTCTTCGCTCACTGCGTTCGCTCAGAATGACGAATCTTTTGTGGATTGCTTTGGCAATTCTAGCGAATCGCCTCGCAATGACGGCGTAGAGAAATACTTGCAAAAGCACCACCTTGCGGATTTTTTAAAACCCAATCTAAATCTCGCACTAAAAGCATTAGAGATTTTGGGTTTTTCGTGCAATTTAGATTCGCTTCCAAAGCTAGATTTACGCGGTAGATTTGAGCAAATCGCGCCCAATATTATCATTGATGTCGGGCATAATCAAAATGCCGCTTTTGCGATTAGACAAAATTTGGGGCAAAAAAAAGTGATTTTGGTGTATAATAGCTATTTTCAAAAAAATATTAGTGAGATTTTAGGCATTTTAAAGGATAATATTTTGCGTGTTGAGATTTTGAGGGTGGCAGATAATCCGCGCATTATCGAGCAAAAATCGCTAGAGCAGACTTTGGAATCGCTAGGGATTTTATATCAAAATTTTAGTGGGATAGATTCGATGGATTCGCAAAATGATTATTTGATATTTGGTAGTTTTAGCGTGGTGGAGGCATTTATGAGGGATTATTATAATAAGGCGAATCAAAAATGACAAGCAAAAATATCCGCGATAAATTCATCATTTCAATCATCGACAACAACGGCGTAAAGCAGTTTAATGTCAGTAGATTCATCAAAAAAGTGCTGTTTTATTTCGTAGGATTTTTTGCCATTGTGGCGGTGGTGCTTTACTTTACCGTGCGTTTTCTTGCCGATGAGCTAAAAGGAATGCAAGGGCGCAAAGATGACACGGTGGAAAAATATGTCGAGGTTTATAATGAAAATGTAGCTTTGCGCCAAGAAGTCGATAAGAGCCAAGAGCAGTTAGATGAAGTTAATAAAAAGATTGTGGATTTAGAAGATGTGATTTCGATGAAAAACTCCATAATCGAGGCAAAAGAGACAAATCCATTTGATGTAAATACACTAAATACCAAACAAAAAGAAATGCTACTAAAGCTAGTCCCAAGTGCAAAACCTTTTAGTAGCAAGATTAGCTCTATGCCGACTTTTCAAAAGACAGGCGCAGTATTTTCCCTGCCTAATGATACGCCAATCCTAGCAACCGCCGAGGGAATCGTGGATTTAACGCGTAGCCAAGATACAAGTGGCATTGGCAAATTTGTCAAAATCGTGCATACTTTTGGATTTAACTCCATTTATGGGCATTTATCAAAGATTAGTGTGAATCGTGGCGATGTGGTCAAAAAAGGGCAGATTATCGGCTATAGCGGTAAGCATAATGGCAATCCTAGCGTTTATTATGATATTCGCTTTTTGGGAAGCGAAGTAGAAATGCAACATTTCGTAGCGTGGAATGTAGATAATTTTAATAGCGTTGTGAGTGCGGAAAGCATTGTGAATTGGGATAGTTTGCTATGGACTTTTAATGATATGATTCAAATTGTATCACACAAAGTGCTAACGCAAGATACACCGCGAGGACAGCAATGAAAAGCAATGTCGATGATAGACTAATCCTAATGGTTTCAAGCCCCTATGGCTACAAATATTATAACATTAGCGCATTTTTTAAGCATATCATCATTTATACTGCTGTCGCTGTGTTATCTGCTGTATTTTTTGCGCTTGTGGTGGTGTATAGCTTTACTACTGAAATCAAAGATGTGGAATACAAGTATCAATATGTCCAAGAAGAATACAGCAAACTTATGAATCGCCACATAGATTTAAATGCGCAAATTGCGACAAAAAAAGAGGAAACGCTGTTGGTTTCTGACAAAATCGAAGAGCTAGAGGGCGCGATTGGTATCAACACAAAAAGCGATAACTACAAGCTAAAATCGCGCGTTGAAACAGCAAGTATCACGGGATTACAGAGGCTTTTTATAATGAAATTTATACCTAACGGAATCCCGCTAACTTCTTATCATAGGGTTTCTTCGCCTTATGGTTACAGAATGCACCCACTTTCAAACACACAGGAAATCCACACAGGCACGGATTTAGCGGCAGAGAAAGATACGCCTGTGTATGCCACTGCCGATGGAGTGGTGGATTTTGCGAAAGATGGGTGGAATGGAGGCTATGGGACGCTTGTAAAAATCGACCATAGCTTTGGCTTTAGGACCTACTATGCGCATTTAAATTCTACTGCGGTAAAAAAGGGGGAATTTGTAAGAAAAGGACAACTAATCGCCTATGTGGGCAATACAGGTGCAAGCTCGGGTTATCACCTTCATTATGAGGTGAGGTTTTTGGGTGACCATATCAATCCTAGAAATTTTTTAGATTGGAATATGGGAAATTTTGATACAATATTCAAAAAGGAGAAAAATATAGCATGGCAATCTTTACTAACAACGATAAACAATTTGATGCAGCAAACGCCAATGGCGCGACAATTATCGCTGCTGGGACTAAGTTCAAAGGAGAGTTAAATAGCGAATGCCACATTCACATTGACGGCGAGTTTGACGGGAATATCCACTCGACAAACACCGTTATGGTGGGAAAAAATGGCGTTGTGATTGGTGATATTTTCGCAGAGCGCGTAATCGTAGGCGGAGTATCGAAAGGCGTTGTAGATTCAGAATGTATTGAGATTTTACCTGAGGGCAAAATCGAAGGCACAATCATCTGCAACGAGCTGTATATCGAGAAAAAAGGTATTTTTGTAGGCGAAAGCAAGATTAAGTCAAAAAATTACGATAATTAGTGATTTGACTTTTTTGTAGCGTAAGTGTCAAAAATTGCGCGTAATTGTAAGGATATTACGCGCTTAAGGCGCATTTTTATTCACACAAAAATCCTATCAAAGTATTTTCTAAAGATATAAAAAAATGCGAATCCGCGCAAAAATGTCTCTATCAAAATGATTAAATATATCGCAATTAGGGGCATTTGTAGCTTTAGGCAAATAGACATTGGGAGGATTCGCAAAAGCCAAATAAAGCTCGTGTTTAGAAAAAGCGAGATTTTTGTCGCACCTGCGCCACGAAATGAGCCGTCAATCACAAAGATAAACACAAGCGGAATCTGACTTAGCCCCACGCACACGAGGTATAACCAGCTACCATAGATGATTTCTGCCTTTGTGCTAAAAAAATGGCTTAGCCACTCGCCAAAGATTATCATAAAAGCCCCCATAAAGCCCATAAATACGGAGGCTATGATGATTGTGGTGTAGATGATTGTTTGCACTAAATCCTTGCGTCCTGCGCCCAAAAACTGCCCTGTGAGTGCCATAGCAGCCACCATAAAGCCAAAGGACGGCATTACGGCAAAAGATTCGATGCGTCCGCCGATTTGTAGCCCCGCTAGGTAGTCGCTTCCGTAACTTGCGACAAATTTGGAGATTAAGATTAGCGATATGATTGTGAATGCGCGTTCTAGCCCGATAGGAATCCCAAGCGATAAGCCTTTTTTTAGAATCGGCGCGTTGAAATAATACTCTAGGCGCAATTTGCTGTTTTTTCGCACCAAACAAAAAAGCAAAATCACAATCTCAATATGCGTGGTGATGAGGTTTGAAAGCGCGATTCCCACAATGTCAAGTGGCTCAAAAAATATGCCAAAAATCAGAATGAAATTTAAAATGAGATTTAGCAAAGTGGTGAAAATCTTTATGTAAAAGGGCGTTTTGGTGTTGCCAATCGCGCTAAATGCCGAGACTATAATCGTTTTTAGCAAAATGGCTGGAATCATAAAAATAATGATATTTGTGAAAATCTCCCCCAAAACCTGCGAAGTCTCATCTACACCAATCCAGCTAAAATAGCTCGAATAAAACGCCTGTGCTAGGAAAAAAAGCGGGATTGACACAGCTCCCGCGCCCCAAAACATACTTGATAATACGCGATTCATTCCCACAAAGTCGCGTTTGCCAAAGAGGCGCGAGATTTGCGCATTTGTGCCGATAAAAAAGATATTTGTGATAGCAAAAACTAGCATAAAAAAATTTAAGCCCAAGCCCACCGCGATAATGTGAAAGTTTGAAAGCAAACCCATAAAAAACGCGCCAAGCACAACATTTATAATATCAAGCAGTGAGTTTAGTCCCGCTGGAAGCGCGATTCGCAAAACTTTTCGTGCGCGAATCTTAAAGGTTATTGCGGTGGCGTGGCTCAAAGATTACTCCAAAGGTGTTGAATCTAGGGCAACGAATCTGTGTGTGGCGAATCCAAATCTACCAAATCTTAAAGCGCAAAATTTCATTTAATCAACAAAGCGTTTGGTGAGGTTGCCATAGCATTCAATGCGCCTATCGCGCAAAAAGGGCCAGATATTTCTAACTTGTGAGATTCGCTCCAAATCAAGTGTGGCGCGGAGGATTTCATCTCTGCTTTCATTTGCCATAGCGATTTCCTCGCCTTGCGGTCCGTAAATAAAGCTATGCCCCCAAAATTTGATTTGGCTTTTGCGTAGTTTGCTTTTAATGGCTTGTGAATCGCGCTTATGCGCTTTTGATTTTTGAGCGGATTTGTGCGATTCGGGCGCGGATTCGTCCGAATCGCCCAAATTAGATTCGCCCGATTCGGCAATAGATTCGCGCGATTCGCCCAAAGATTCGACATTTTCAGGCTCATTTTCGACTTCCAAACCACAGCGATTTATGGCGCACACAAAGATTCCATTAGCAATGGCGTGTCCTCTTTGCACCCCAAGCCACGCATTTAGTTGATTGAATCGCTCTTTTTTTGTGTCATCTAAATCCCAGCCGATTGCGGTAGGATAAATCAAAATATCCGCGCCACCAAGTGCCATAAGCCTCGCAGCCTCAGGAAACCACTGGTCCCAGCAAATTAGCACACCTAGTTTGCCTAGCGAAGTGCTTATGGGCTTAAAGTCGCCCTCGCCTTGCGTAAAGTAAAATTTCTCATAAAAGCTCGGGTCATCGGGGATATGCGACTTGCGATACACCCCTGCGATGCTTCCGTCCTTTTCAAAGACTACGGCGGTATTGTGATAAAGCCCCCGTGCGCGTTTTTCAAAGAGTGAGGTTACAAGCACGACTTTATTTTGCTTGGCGCATTTGGAAAAAATCTCCACCTCACGCTTAAAACAATCCGCATATCGCAAAAACCGCGTATCCTCGCGCTGACAGAAATATTCGCTTGTATGCAATTCCTGCAAGGCAACGAGATTCGCGCCTTTTTTGGCGGCTTTGGCAATCGATTCAAGTGTAAAATCTATCGTGGATTGCTTATCGCCCTTAAATGAATGCTGTATGAGCGCTAATTCTATCATCGCCTAAATCCCACAAAATCACTCATTTTCCTCGTAATCCTCGTCATCATAAGAGTAGTCGTCCTCGTCATAGTCAAACTCATCGTCATCATCAACAAAGTCATCTAACTCATCAAAGTCGAAATCCTCATCATCGTCAAATTCATTTTGGCTCTCATCAAAATCGCTCATTTTATTCTCCTTTATTTAGATTTTCCCACGCAATGTGAATCTTGCCGTCTTTTTCCTCTGTGGCTGCCATTCCCATTATGCTATATCCGCAATCGACATAATGCACCTCGCCTGTTACGGCACTTGAAAGCGGAGAGAGCAAATACATAGCCGAATCGCCCACTTCCTCAATGCTGACATTCTTTTTCAAAGGCGCGTTGATTTCATTCCACTTCAAAATCATTCTAAAATCGCCGATTCCACTCGCTGCCAAAGTGCGAATGGGACCCGCAGAAATGGCATTTATGCGAATCCCACGCGCCCCTAGCTCATACGCCAAATATCGCACAGACGCCTCAAGCGCGGACTTTGCCACGCCCATTACATTGTAATGTGTGATATATTTTTGCGCCCCAAGATAGCTAAGCGTGAGAATCGCGCCATTTTCGCTCATAATAGGCAACATTTCGCGCACTAATTCCACTAGCGAATACACAGAAATCTCCATAGCCGTGTTAAATGCGCCTTTGGTGGTGTCTAAAAACTCGCCATCTAGGGCTTCTTTGGGCGCAAAAGCTACGCTATGCACGATAAAATCAATTTTCCCAAAATCGCGCTTCAAACTCTCTCTCAACGCGCCAAAATGCGATTCATTCCCCACATCTAGCTCATAGATTTTATCGCTACCAAATTCCGCTGCAATCGGTTCTACGCGCTTTTTTATGCTATCATTCATATAAGTGAAAGCCAAACTCGCCCCCTGCGCGTGGCAGGATTTCGCTATGCCGTAAGCTATGGACTTATTGTTTGCGATGCCTACGATAAGCCCCTTTTTGCCCTGCATTATCATTTTTTAACTCCTTATGATTTGATTAAAATTTTCTGCGTCCAAACTCGCATTACCCACCAAAACGCCGTCCGTGGTGGCGATAATGTCCTTTGCATTGCTTGGATTCACGCTTCCGCCATAAAGGACGGGCTTTTTTGCGAGATTTTGCAAAAAGTCATAGACTTCCTTTATCTGCTCCAAACTCGCATTTTGCCCCGTGCCTATCGCCCAAATCGGCTCATAGGCAATGATTAGCTTTTCATAATCTAGTGCAATTTTTTGTAGCTGAGTGCGTAAAAAATCTTTTGTTTTGCCACTTTGGCGAATCTCGCTATTTTCCCCCACACAAAGAAAAATCTCAAAATTTTTATCCGCAAAAAAGTTAAATTTTTTAGCCACTATTTCATCGCTTTCGCCAAAAAGATTGCGCCTCTCACTATGCCCCACCAAAATCGTCCTAATGTGAAATTCCTCCAAATGTGCAAGTGTGATTTCGCCTGTGAATGCGCCACTCTCCGCAAAATGCGCATTTTGCGCCCCCAAAGTAATGTGGGCAAAATTATTTTCCACCATTGAGCTAAGCGCGGGAA
This sequence comes from Helicobacteraceae bacterium, assembly GCA_050872665.1. GTDB lineage: Bacteria > Campylobacterota > Campylobacteria > Campylobacterales > Helicobacteraceae > NHYM01. The sequence continues at coordinate 3,192 of JBNMHH010000012.1, read as the reverse complement.
AAATATAAACTTTACGCGAATCCACCCCGCCACTCGCACTCTTAAGGCGCGAATCCAAATCTTTTAAATACGCAATCGTATTTGAGCGATTTTTATTAGACTTAAAATTTCCAGCGATAATTTTCAAGCAAAAATCCTTTGTGTAAAAAAATTATTGTAGAATTTTATCAAATTTAATAGGAAAAATCGCAAAAATGTTTTACGAAAAGCTAAAAAACAGCATAAAACGCAAATCCAAAATGTTGCTAAATATGTTAATGCCACATTTTAGCAAAGATGGGCAAACGCCAGAATTTAGCGTTAGTGAATGCAAAAATCCTATATTTTTTGTATATTTTATACACGGCGATATTTTTTTTATCTCAAATAGAGCAAATGTCGAGTTTAGCGAGGTAATCATCGATGAAGTAATCAAAGTCGGCGTAGAAAATAATGAATTCGTATTCTACCCAGCGCGGGAAGATTCGGCGTTTTTTAAGGATAAATATGAGATAGATACTTTTAGATTCATCGAGTTAATAATTGCAAATAATTTAAACGAAGTGGCAAGTGAGATTCATAGCGCGATAGAGGCGTTTAGGCGCAAGATTTTGGATTATGTGATTTTTTATCAGCAAAGATTGGAAAATGCCATTTGTAGCATTGATTTTAGCGATAGGCACGGGATTTTAGCATTGGATTTAAATCTAAAATGGGAGATTGAAAACGCCATAAAAGCGCGAATCGCACAAATTGCTAAAGAAAATATCCTAGATTCAAAGGCAAATATTTTTGAGATTTTGTTTGGGGCGGGGATTTATGAGGTGGAAAATTTGGCTGAAAATGCGATTTCGCAGGATAAATTGCTAAATTATTATAATCGCTCGAATCTCGCCAATAATGTCGAAAATGAGCTTTACATTGCGTTAAATGTGGGCGATTCGGCTGATTTTAATCAAAATGCGCCAAAAATGCGATTTTTTATAAGATATTTTATTGATAGCATTTTTTTAAAGACAAATGAAAATGGCAAAATTTTTGCTAACGCACGAATTGCCATAAAAACGCTTTCAATGCAAGGAAGCCCAAAATTTTGCTATCTAAATAATGACTTAAAAATCGAATTTATGGGCGAAAATATAATTATTTATAATCTACAAAAAATACCATTTATTTTACATTCGCTAAAAAGTAAATGGATAATTAGCAGCGATGAATCCACCTTTGAATCCACACAAAATCTAACCATAAAAGACAAAAAACTGATAAAAAACACAGCGATTTTAGAAAATGTGCATTTGCATTTAGATGACAAAATTTCACATAAATTAGAGTTGTTATATTCCACGCAGAGCGATGAAAAGCGATTTTTCGGCAGTGGAAGCGTAAAAATATGCGATATATTTTAGAAACTTACTGCTAATAGTAGATTGCTTGATATTATAAATTCACGCCAAATCCGCCCCAAAGCGCAGATTTTCGTATTCGCTTGGAATCAAATAATCCTCCGTGTGAATCAAATCCTTATAAATCCCCGCCTCAAAGCCGATTTCAAAAAGCCGATTCAAAGCCCTTATTTGCGTTTCATTCAAAGCCACAGATTCATCATTTGCATACATATTTAGATAAGTCTCTAGCGCACTCTCATCGACACGGACTTTGTCCATCAACATTTTTGATAAAATCTTTTTATTATTCACAGCCACGCGCACCGCACTCCCAAGTAATTTTTGACACTCTATTGCGCGTAGCAAGGGGATTGAGCGCAAAATCGCCATTCCGCCAAGTGGCAAAGGCAAAGATTCGTGCGCTAAATCCACCCATATATCCCACAAATGCGCCTCCACTTCTAACTCATCGCTAAAATTTAAAATCGATTCGTGTATCAGCACCCCCGCATCGACTTCGCCATTTAGCACCGCGCCCTCAATGTCTAAGAAATTTTTATACACAATTTTTGCGTCCTTGTAGCGCATTTTAAAAATCATCGCATTTGTCGTATATGCGCCACTTAGCGCGACTTTGAAATGCCTTTTTAGGCTAACGCCTTTGCGCTTAATAATCTTTGGTCCATAGCCATTCCCAAAGCTCATCGCGGTATTTAAAAGCGCGTAATTATCCTTGATAAACGGATATGCGCCAAAAGAAATCGCACTGATTGGATACTTGCACTCTAATGCGCCCACATTCAAAGTCTCAATATCAAGCGCAACATTGCTAAAGCGAATATTTTTGCTCCCCACCCAGCCGTAAAATAGCGCGTAATACATAAAAATATCATCGGCGTCAGGCGAATGCGCCACCAAAATCTTACTCAAAATCTGTCCTTTTAAATTTTTAATGTAAATTTTAACCAAAATTAGCGTAGAATCTCGCAAAATTTTTTAAAAACGAGGTTGAAATGGAGCAAAAAATCGACAAAGAAAAGCAAAAAGCCATCGAATTAGCATTAAAGCAAGTCGATAAAGCCTTTGGCAAAGGGGCTTTGATAAGGCTTGGCGACAAACAAACAGAAAAGATTGATAGCATTTCCACAGGCTCACTTGGGCTTGACTTGGCACTTGGCATAGGCGGAATCCCGCGCGGACGAATCGTAGAAATCTATGGTCCAGAATCTAGCGGAAAAACAACGCTAAGTTTGCAAATCACCGCAGAATGCCAAAAGCAAGGCGGAATCTGCGCCTTTATAGACGCAGAACACGCACTTGATGTGTATTATGCTAAAAAAATGGGCGTAGATGTGGAAAATCTCTATGTCTCGCAACCCGATTACGGCGAACAAGCATTAGAGATTTTAGAGACGCTAACGCGCAGTGGCGGGATTGACTTAATCGTGGTGGATTCGGTGGCGGCACTCACGCCAAAAGCGGAGATTGACGGCAATATGGGCGATGCCCATGTGGGACTTCAAGCGAGGCTGATGAGCCAAGCACTACGCAAAATCACAGGCACACTTCATCGTATGAATACCACCGTGATTTTTATCAATCAGATTCGTATGAAAATAGGCACGATTGGCTATGGCAACCCAGAAACGACCACAGGCGGTAACGCGCTGAAATTTTACTCAAGTGTGCGAATCGATGTGCGCCGAATCGCAAGTTTGAAGCAAAACGAACAAGCCATCGGCAACCGCGTCCGCGCCAAAGTCGTAAAAAACAAAGTCGCACCGCCATTTAGAGAAGCGGAGTTTGACATAATGTTTGGCGAGGG